>JANYBE010000132.1 GCA_025360945.1 Rhizobacter sp.
GCGTCGATTTAAGGAAGGTGATCGTCTGCGGAAAGTTGTAGCCGGCCGGGTCTTTCCAGGGGCCATAGACCATGTAGCTGAGCAATTGCTCGGCCACATAAACGAGCATCAGGCTGACCAGGATCTCGTTGGCGTTGAAGCGATCGCGCAGCAGCGCGACGATCGCCGCCCACAGCATGCCGCCGATCACCGCGGCGATCAGCACCAGGATCACGATCCAGCCACCGGTGCTCTTGTCGGCCGTCATCGCCACACCGCTGGCGAAGATCGCGCCGAGGATGTACTGGCCTTCGGCGCCGATGTTCCACACGTTCGAGCGAAAGCACACCGCCAGGCCGAGCGCGATCAGCATCAGCGGCGTCGCCTTCACCGCGAGCTCGGTGAGCGCGTATACGCTCTTCAGCGGTTCGACGAAGAAGATGTACAGGCCACGCGCCGGGTCCTTGCCGAGCAGCGCGAACAAGATGGTGCCAACGACCACGGTGATCAGCAGCGCGAGCAGCGGCGAGCCAATCGACATCAGCCGCGACGGCTCGGGGCGGGATTCAAGCTTGAGCATGAGCGGTCTCCTGGTTCGGGTTCTTGTCCCCGTCTTTTTGCCATAAGCCGCTCATCCACTCGCCGATCATCTCGACCGTCGCGGCCGACGTCGCAACACTCGGCGAGACCCTGCCTTTGGCGATCACGACCATGCGGTCGCAGATCTCGAACAACTCGTCGAGCTCTTCGCTCACCACAAGCAGCGCGCAACCCTGGTCACGCAGACCGAGCAGCTCGCCGCGGATCTGCGCCGCCGCCCCCACGTCCACGCCCCAGGTCGGTTGCGAGACGATCAGCAGCTTCGGATTGGCCTCGATCTCACGGCCGACGATGAACTTCTGCAAGTTGCCGCCGGACAGGCTCTTCGCCGCCGCATCCGCTCCGCCGGCCTTGACGTTGAAGCGCTTGATCAGCGCCTGCGCCAGCGCGGTAACTTCGCCGGTCGCGATCCAGCCCGCGCCGCTGACCGCCTCGGTGCGCGTCAGCAGCGTGTTCGCGGCCAGCGACAGGGTCGGCACCGCACCGCGACCCAGCCGCTCTTCGGGCACGAAATGCAGGCCTTCGTGGCGGCGCCGGCGCGGCGAGTGGTTGGAGATGTCCTTGCCGAACAGGCGGATCGAATCGGCGGGCGAGCGCGTGTCCTCGCCCGACAGCGCGGCCATCAGCTCTTGCTGGCCGTTGCCCGACACACCGGCGATGCCGACGATCTCGCCGGCCTTCACCTCGAAGCGGATGTCGGCGAGGTTCATGCCGAACTGGTCTTCCTTTGCCAGCGTCAGGCCACGCACATCGAGCACGACGTCGCCCAGCTTCGCGGGGCGGTGCTGCAACTGCGGCGGCTCGGCACCGATCATCAGGCGCGAGAGGCCAGCATTGGTCTCGGTGCGCGGGTCGACCATGCCAGTGACCTTGCCGCCACGCAGCACCGTGCAGTTGCTGCACAGCGCGCGGATCTCGTCAAGCTTGTGGCTGATGTAGAGGATGCTGGTGCCTTCGCTGGCCAGCTTGCGCAGCGTCACGAAGAGCTTGTCGACGGCCTGCGGCGTGAGCACCGAGGTCGGCTCGTCAAGGATCAGGCACTTGGGGTGGGTCATCAGCGCGCGCACGATCTCGACGCGCTGGCGTTCGCCCACCGACAAGGTGTGCACCGGCCGCAGTGGGTCGACATCGAGCCCGTACTCGAGCGCGACCTTGACGATGCGCGTCGTGACCTCGGCCAGCGAGAGCGACTTGTCCAGGCCGAGCCAGACGTTCTCGGCCGCGGTCAGCGTATCGAAAAGGCTGAAGTGCTGGAACACCATGCTGATGCCCAGCGCGCGCGCCTCCTGCGGGTTGCGGATATTGACCGCCTGGCCGTTCCAGCGAATCTCGCCCTCGTCGGGCCGCACCGCGCCGTAGATCATCTTCATCATCGTCGACTTGCCGGCACCGTTCTCGCCCAGCACCGCGTGGATCTCGCCGGGCTGCACCTGCAAGTTGACCGAATCATTGGCTTTGACGGCCGGGTACTGCTTGCTGATGTTGACGAGTTCGAGTCGAAGCATGGGACCAGTCTCCGGTGGAGCGAGCGAGTCGATCGCCCCGGTAACACTAACTCACATTGCCGGCGCGGTGAACGCTGACTACCCCGAGGCCGTATGCAATCGGCGGGCCAACGCGCCGCCTTCGGGCATGAGCGCGATCTTCGCGAAGTCCGTCGATTCAGTCATACGGCGCTGGTGATACCGAGTATCAACAGCCGCGTATTCCATTCGACCCCGTCCGCAGTCAGCCCCCGAGATAGATAAACCTTAACAGGAAGATACTCGCGATGATCCACACCATCCAATGCACCTCCCTGAAGCGGCCGGTGAACAGCTTCAGCAGCGCGTAGGTGATGAAGCCGAAGGCCAGGCCGTTCGCAATGTTGTAGGTGAAGGGCATCATCAGCGCGGTGACGGCCGCCGGCACGACTTCGGTCGAGTCGTCCCAGTTCAGCTCGGTGAGTTCGCGCAGCATCAGGCAAGCGACGAACAGCAGCGCCGGCGCGGTGGCGTAGGCCGGCACGACGCCGGCCAATGGCGCGATGAACAGGCAGGCGAGGAACAGGATCGCGACGGTGAACGCGGTCAGCCCGGTACGGCCGCCGGCCTGCACACCCGCGGCGCTCTCGGCATACGCTGTGGTGCTCGAGGTACCCAGCAGCGAGCCGGCGAAGATCGCGGCGCTGTCGGCCAGCAAGGCCTTGTTCAGCCGATCCATCTTGCCTTCGGTCAGGAGGCCGGCGCGCTTGGCCACGCCCATCAGCGTGCCGGTCGCGTCGAACAGCTCGACGAGGAAGAACACCAGCACCACGTTCAGGATGCCGCCGGCGAGCGCGCCCTTGATGTCGAGCTGCATGAACGTCGGCATGATCGACGGCGGCATTGCTACTACGCCGCCGAACTTGTTGCCGCCGAAGAAGAACGACAAGATTGTCACCAGCACGATGCCGATCAGGATCGCTCCGGTGACCATGAACTTGTCGAGCACGACGATGGTTATGAAGCCGATGCAGAACAGCACGACCGGTGCGGTGTGCAGGTCGCCTAGGGTCACGTAGGTCGCCTTCGACGGCGCGACGATGCCGGCGCTCTTCAGCGCGATGATCGCGAGGAACATCCCGATGCCGACCACGATCGCGGTGCGCAGCGAGTTCGGAATGCCGCGCACGATCAGCTCGCGCAAGCGAAAGATCGTGATCAGCAGGAACAGGCAGCCCGAGATGAACACCGCGCCGAGCGCCACCTGCCATTTGAAACCCATGCCAAGCACGACGGCGTAGGCGAAGTAGGCGTTCAGCCCCATGCCCGGCGCGAGCGCGATCGGATAGTTGGCGTACAGCGCCATGATCGCAGTGCCGAACGCGGCAATCAGACAGGTCGCAACGAACACTGCGTCTTTTGGCATGCCGGCGTCGCCCAGGATCGCCGGGTTGACAAAGATGATGTAGGCCATCGTCAGGAAGGTGGTCAGCCCGGCGACGACCTCCGTCTTCACGTTGGTCTTGTGCTCGGTGAGCTTGAAGACCTTTTCGAGCAGTTCCATGTTGTCTCCTGTGGCCGTGTCCGACCTGTTGTGACGCGACGCGCCCGTGCCCGAGCTTCGGGCGTGCGCAGTGATGCGGCGCCTCTCGACTGCAAGGCGTCCGCTGGTTCTTTGTGGTGCTGGGGAGCCTCAGCCCGCGGTTCGTCGGTGTCGCATGCTGCCGGCCACCCAGGCTTCGACGAGGTTGCGGTCGTCGGCCAGGGTCATCCAGGCGAAGGCCTTTTCGTGCAGGCTGGTGGCCACGTCCATGCGCCGTCGGCCGACCGGATCGACGGCCCAATCCCACACGCACACATCGGCGACGCAGCCGGGCTCGAACGAGCCGATCTCGTCGGCCAGCGACAGCGCCTGCGCCGAGCCCAGCGTCGCCGCGTGCAGTGCTTTCCAGGCAGTGAGGCGCTGACCGGCCATCGCCTGCACCTTGTAGGCGTCGGCCATGGTGCGGATCATCGACAGGCTGGTGCCGCCTCCCACGTCGCTGGCCAGGCTAACGGCCGAGCCCGACTGCACCGCCGCGCGCCAATCGAACAGGCCGCTGCCGAGGAACAGGTTGCTCGACGGGCTGTGCGCGATATGCGCGCCCGATTCGCGCAGCGCGGCGCGGTCGTCGTCGTCGAGCCAGACGCCATGCGCGAGCACGCTGCGCTTGTGCATCAGCCCGGCGCGGGTGTAGACATCGAGATAGCTGCGCGCTTCGGGGAAGAGCTCGCGCACCCACTTGACCTCGTCGCGGTTCTCGGCGACGTGGGTCTGCATGTACAGCGTCGGGTCGCTCGCGCACAGCGCGCCGGCCATCGCGAGCTGCTCGGGCGAACTGGTCGGGGCGAAGCGCACCGTTACCGCATAGGCCAAGCGGTCGCGGCCGTGCCAGCGCCGGATCAGGTCGAGGCAGTCCTGCTCGGCCTGCACCACGTCATCGCGCAGACCGTCGGGCGAGTGCCGGTCCTGCAAGACCTTGCCGGTAACGACGCGCATGCCGCGCTGCTGCGCGCCGGCAAACAAAGCGTCGGCCGAGACCTTGTGCGCGGTCGCGAACACCACCGCCGAGGTCGTGCCATTGGCCAGCAGTGCATCGAGGAACAGCGCCGCGCCCATCCGCGAGTGCTCCGGGTCGGCGTAGCGGATCTCGGCCGGAAACGTGTAGGTGTTGAGCCAGTCGAGCAGCTCGGTGCCGTAGCTCGCGATCACGTCCAGCTGCGGCATGTGCACATGGGTGTCGATGAAACCCGGCAGGATCAGCCGGCCGCGGTGGTCGTGGCGTTCCCAGCCATCGCCTGGCTCCTCGGCCTGCGCACCCTGGATGCGGCCGTTCTCGATCAGCAGCCAGTGGTCGGGCCGAAAACGAACTGCGCCGCTGTCGACGACGCCCCAGCCCGGTTCGGCGGTGAAGTCGAGCAAATCGCCGCGCAAGGCGATGTGCGCGGGCGGCAAGGTCGGGGTCGTCGTCATCGTGTCCTCGTGCCGCTCAGTGCGTCGCGGCGTCGTTGTTGCGCGCCGGCCGCGTACGTTGCAGCATGCCGTGGCTGCCGAGCTTGCCGGCCACGTCGCGCACCTGCTCGCGCAGCCAGCGGCCCGAGGCCGACGCGTGCGTCAGGTCATGCCAGAGCTGGTAGTACGTCAGCGCCGGGAACGGCACCGGGCAGCGCACGATGCGCACCGGTAGGTTGTCGACATAGCGCGAGCAGAACAACCGCCCGGTCGTCAGCACCAGCAGGCTCTGCGCCACCATCAGCGGAATCAGGCTGAAGTGCGTGCTCTTGACCATCACGTCGCGTTTCAGGTTGAGCGAGGCGAGGTGCTCCTCGATCACGCCGGGCGAGGCCCCCTCGAGGCCAGTGTGCAGCGGCATCGGTGCCACGTGCTCGCAGGCGAGGTAGCGCTCGATCGTCCAGGCGCGCGTGGCAGACGAGCGCACGACCGGGTGATCCTCGGCGACGAGGCAGACGATCTCGTCCGACATCAACCGTCCGAGGTGCAGTTCCTCGGGCGGCTTGAGCCAGTTGCCAATCACCAAGTCGACCTGGCCCGCGGCGAGGCTGCGCCGGTAGTCGTACTCGCTGGAGAGCGGCAGCATCTCGAGCCGCACCTGCGGAGCCAGATGCTTGATCTGGGCCACGACCTCGGGAAGGAACAACGGGTCGAGGTAGTCGCTCGCCGCGACGCGAAACGTCGCGGTGCTGGAGAGCGGATCGAAACCGCGCTGCCGGGAGCGCGGGCTGAACAACCGGTCCGCGTCCTGCAGGAGCCGCGTGGCCGGGTCGAGCAGGCGCAGCGCGGTCTCGGTCAGCGCCATGTTGTTGCCGGCGCGCACCAGCAACGGGTCGCCCGTCAGCGCCCGCAGCTTCTTCAGCTGGGCACTCACGGCCGGCTGCGTGCTCTGCAATCGCATGGCTGCCCGGGACACGCTGCGTTCTGTGATCAAGGTCTTCAGCACTCGGATGAGGTAGAGCTCGATCTTGTCGAAATCAGCGCGGTCTGTCATAAGTGAAAGTGGATATGCGATATGTTCAAAACTGTATACCTCTGGCGCCCAAAGCGACTAACTTTCGGATAATCCCGCAGCAACCGCCCTCGCCCATGACAAGCCAACCGATTCGCTTCTTGCACCGCGGCGCCGTTGTCGAAGTGGCCGACGCGGCCGCGACCCGCACCGTGCTCGACTGGCTGCGCGAAAACGCGCGCTGCACCGGCACCAAGGAAGGCTGCAACGAGGGCGATTGCGGCGCCTGCACCGTCGTGATCGGCGAAGCGGCCAAGCCGGGAGACCCGGCCGCGGTGCGCGGCTTGTCATTGCAAACGGTGAACGCGTGCATCCAGTTCCTGCCCACGCTCGATGGCAAGGCGCTGTTCACGGTCGAGGACCTGAAAGCGATGAATGCCGACAAGCTGCATCCGGTCCAGGATGCAATGATCGAATGCCACGGCTCGCAGTGCGGCTTTTGCACGCCGGGCTTCGTGATGTCGTTGTGGTCGGCCTACGAGCGCCACCAGGCCTGCGCGACCCGACCGACGCGCCAGCAGCTCGCCGACGAACTCTCGGGCAACCTGTGCCGCTGTACCGGTTACCGCCCCATCCTCGACGCCGGCCAGCGCATGTTCGATCTGCCGGCCACCACGCTTGCCACGACGCCGGTGCTCGCCGCGTTGAAAAGCATCGCGCGCGCGAGCGCATTCAGCTACACCGCCGCAGCGGGCGGCGACCGCTTCTGCGCCCCGACCACGCTGGACGAACTCGCGACGCTGCGCGAGCAGAACCCGAAAGCGCAGCTGCTCGCAGGCTCGACCGACATCGGCCTGTGGGTCAACAAGCTGTTCCGACCGCTGGGCGACATCATCTTCGTCGGCGCCGTGGGCGAGATGAAGCAGATTGTCGAAAAGAGCGACGAGCTGTACATCGGTGCCGGTGCCTCGCTCGAAAGCGCGTGGGCCTCCCTCGCGCGGCGCGTGCCCGAACTCACCGACGTGTGGCTGCGCTTCGCCTCGCCGCCAATCCGCAACGCCGGCACGATGGGCGGCAATGTCGCCAACGGCTCGCCGATCGGCGATTCGCCACCGGTGCTGATCGCGCTGGACGCGCAGATCGAGCTGCGCAAGGGCGCGCGCGTGCGGCGCCTGCTGCTGAGGGATTTCTATGTCGACTACATGAAGAATCAGCTCGAGGCCGGCGAATTCGTCCAAGGCATCGCGGTGCCGCTCGCGGCGATGCGGCGCCAGGTTCGCGCCTACAAGATCAGCAAGC
>JANYBE010000176.1 GCA_025360945.1 Rhizobacter sp.
ACCGCGACCAGCACCAGCGCGATCGCGATAATCGGCCCCGAGACCTCGCGCATCGCGCGGTAGGTGGCCTCGCGTGGCGTGTGGCCGGCCTCAATGTTGCGCTCGACGTTCTCGACCACGACGATCGCGTCGTCGACGACGATGCCGATCGCCAGCACCAGCCCGAACAGGCTCAGTGCGTTGATCGAGAAGCCGAACGCGCTCATCACCGCGAAGGTGCCGACCACCGCGATGGGCACGGCCAGCAGCGGAATGATCGACGCGCGCCAGGTCTGCAGGAACAAGATCACGACGAGCACGACCAACGCGATCGCTTCGAGCAGGGTGTGCACAACCGATTCGATCGATGCGCGCACGAACTGGGTCGGGTCGTAGACGATTTCATAGTCCACCCCTTCGGGCATAGACTTCTTGATCTCGGCCATCGTCGCGCGCACGCCGTTGCTGATCGCGATTGCGTTGCTGCCCGGCGCGGCGAAGATTGGCACCGCGACCGCATCCTTGTTGTCGAGCAGCGAGCGCAGCGAGTAGTCGGCGGCGCCGAGCTCCAGCCGCGCGATGTCGCGCAGCCTTGTGATCGCGCCATCAGCACTGGTCTTCACGATGATGTCGCCAAACTCCTGCTCGTTCTGCAAGCGGCCCTGTGCGTTGATCGAGAGCTGCACATCCACGCCGCTCAAGCCAGGTGACGCGCCGACGATGCCGGCTGCGGCCTGCACGTTCTGGCCGCGGATCGCGGTAACGACATCGCTCGCTGACAGGCCACGTTGTGCGACCTTCTGCGGGTCGAGCCAGACACGCATCGAGTAGTCGCCCGAGCCGAACAGCTGCACGTCGCCTACGCCTTCGACGCGCGCGAGGCGGTCCTTCACGTTCAGCACCGCGTAGTTGCGCAGGTAGGTCATGTCGTAGCGGCCGCTGGGCGACAGCAGGTGCACGACCATCGTCAGGTCGACCGAGCTCTTGATCGTCACGACGCCCAGGCGCTTAACCTCTTCGGGCAGCCGCGCCTCGGCGCGCGAGACGCGGTTCTGCACCTGCTGCTGCGCCTTGTCGGGGTCGGTGCCGAGCTTGAAGGTGACGGTCAGCGTCATCAGCCCATCGGTCGTCGCCTGGCTGCTCATATAGAGCATGTTCTCGACGCCGTTGATCGCTTCTTCCAGCGGCGTGGCAACCGTCTCGGAAATGACCTGCGGGTTCGCGCCCGGGTACTGCGCACGCACGACGACGGAGGGCGGCACGATGTCAGGGTACTCCGAGATCGGCAGTGAGCGCACCGCGATCAGGCCGGCGAGGAAGACCAGCAGCGAGAGCACACCGGCGAAGATCGGCCGGTCGATGAAGAATTTCGAGAGATTCATGTGAATCTTCTTTCGATCACGACTTCGCCGCGCCGGCGCGCAGCGCCAGGGCCTTCAGTTCCATGTCGACTGCCTGCGGCGCGACGAGCGCACCGGGGCGAATGCGCTGCAGGCCGTTGACGACGACGCGCTCCCCGGGCTTGAGCCCATTGGTCACGATGCGCAGACCGTTCACATGTGCTCCCAACGTCACCTCGCGGTACGTGGCGGTGTTGTCCGTGCCGATCACCATCACGTACTTCTTGTTTTGGTCGGTGCCGACCGCTCGCTCGTTGACCAGCAGCGCGGCCGTCGTCTTCACCTGACCCATTCGCAGCCTTGCGAACTGGCCCGGCATCAGGCTGCCGTCCGTGTTGTCGAACACCGCGCGCACTCGCACCGTGCCACTCTTCGCGTCGACCTGGTTGTCAACCAGTTGAAGGTGGCCGGTGAACGGTGTATCGACAGAGGCAGCCGTGCCCATCCGGACTGGGATGCGTTCGAGTTGCGAGCGGACACCGGCGCCGCTCGGCAGGTCATGCAGCGCACGTGTGACGATCTGCTCGTCGACGTCGAAGCTCGCGTAGATCGGGCTCACCGACACCAGCGTCGTCAGCACGGGCGCGCCGGGGCCGGCGGCGACGAGGTTGCCGGTCGTGATCTCGAGCTTGCCAACGCGGCCGGCGACCGGCGCACGCAGCTGCGTGTAGCCTAGGCTCAAACGCGAGGTCTGCAATGCGGCCTGCGCGGCGCGCAGGTTGGCGTCGGCCTCGCGCTGCGCGTTGTCGCGCTCGTCGAACTCGCGTTGCGCGATCGCATGCTCGTCAAGCAGGCGCTTCGCACGCCCGAACTCGCTGCGCGCGTACGAGACACGGGCTTGGGCCGCGACGACCTGCGCATCCGCGCGGTCCACGTCGGCGGCATATGGCGCCGGGTCGATCGTGATCAGCAAATCGCCCTTGGCGACCAGCGCGCCCTCACGGAAGTGCACCGACTGCACCGCGCCGGCGACGCGCGAGCGGATGTCAACGCGCTCGACCGCTTCGAGCCGACCCGAGAACTCGTCCCAGGTCGCAACTTCGCTTTGCACGGCGGTGGCGACCGACACCGGTGTGGCCACCGGCGCCATCGATGGCAGGGCTTCGGCCGGCGTGATGCGCAGCATGAACACGGCGGTAATCAACGCGCTGACGGCCGTGAGTGCGGTGCCGGCGACCCAGAGGCGGCGGGCACGGGGATGGGTTTGCGACATGGTGGTGTCCTTTGAAAATGCAGGCAAAGCAGCGGCTGGCCTCGCTGTACGAGGCTTTCGCCGTGAAAACCGGGGGAACTAAATATACGTAGCGATCACTACGCCATGTGGCATAATGTAGCCAACTCGCAAGAGCAGGTCAAGCTATTTAATAGCGATCACTATGAAAAAGACGACAGAGACAACGGCAACCGCCCGCGCGGAACCGAAAACGCCGCCAAAGCCCCGCGGCCGGCCGCTGTCGTTCGACCGCGATACCGCGCTCGAACAGGCAATGCATGTGTTCTGGGAGCGCGGCTACGAGGCCGCCTCGATCGCCGACCTGACCAGCGCGATGGGCATCACGCCACCCAGCCTGTACACCGCGTTCGGCGACAAGGAAAAGCTATTCCTCGAAGCCATCGAGCGTTACGCGCTCGGCCCTGGCAGCGCCGGCCCGCGCGCGCTGAAGGAAGAACCGACCGCGCGCGGCGCGATCGAGCGCTGGCTGCACGAGTCGGCCGAAGAGCTCACGCGCTCGTGCCACCCAAAGGGCTGCATGGTCGTGATGGCGACGACCAATTGCTCGATCGCCGCCGAGCACGTGCAGACCGCGCTGTCTAAGCGCCGCGCCGCGGCGATCGCCAACCTCAAGTCGCGCATTCAGAGCGGCATCGACGACGGCGAACTGCCGGCGGACACCGATGCAAAGGCCCTCTCGAACTTCTACTCGACCGTCTACCAGGGCATGTCGATGCAAGCCAAGGATGGTGCGTCGCGTGCTAGCCTGCTGGCCACCGTCGACGCGGCGATGCGCGCCTGGCCGGCAGCGCTGAAACGCCGTATGGCTACTTCGGTGAGGTGAATGTCTCGCCGCGCAGTGGTCCGGTATCGCGGATATTGACGCGGTGGCGCGCTTTCAGCCTGCGAACGAGCGCCGCAAGTTGCCCAGCGAGATCGCGTAGTAGATCGCCTTGAACATGCGCGGTGCGCGCCAGATCTGTGTGCTGCCGAAGATGTCGCCGGCGAGCTTCGACATCAGCGCCTCCTTGACGCGCAACATGTTCTGCGGCTGCATGAACATGTCGCGGATCGTCGGATTCGTTACGCGCAAGATGATCCAAGAGTACACGCTCGGGCCCTTGCGCATCATGCGTTCGAACCGTGCCCGAGCCTTGGCCGCTTCGGCCGGCCGATCGAGGCATGTTGCGGCCACCTAAAAGCGCGGGTGCTGCGCCTTCTTTACCAGCACGACCTTGCGGCCTTGCGTGGCGAGCAGCGCCGCGACGGTTGAGCCGGCGGGGCCACCGCCGATCACGAGCACCTCGCAGGATTCGGACGAAGGAGACGGGGATGCTTGCATGTGCAAATTGAAGTCGTGATTGCCGCAGCGCAGCATAGCCTTCGCCCCAATGTGCGTGGCCGGGCGATGTCCGTGTCCTAGCATCGCTCGCAGAGTACTGGCGTCATTTCCATGTGGATTCCGTGGCCGTTGAATTCGTGGCGACCACATCGACCCAATGCCTCTGGCACCACGCGGCCACGTCGGCGCGCTGCGGTGCGCTTAGGTGCAGGCCGAGCTTGCTGCGGCGCCACAGCACGTCGTCGGCGCTGCGTGCCCACTCGTGCTCGTGCAGGTAATGCAGTTCGGCTTCGAACAGGTCGGGCGCGACTTCGGCGCCGAGCTCGCTCTTCAACACCATCACGACACGCGCACCGTAGGCGCGCGCGAGGCGCTTGACCAGTGCCCGCGACAGCTGCGGATGGCGCACCGCGAGCGCTTGCGCGAAGCGCGTGAAATCGGTGTCCGGGCGCTGCGCCTTGCCGATCCACGAACTCAGGTCGCCGCCTGGCAGGGAGGCGCCGTGGGTCCAGGCGCCGCGCGTCGTGCCCATCGACGCGGCGAGCATGTCGGCGGCCTCCTCGGCGAGCTTGCGAAATGTCGTGATCTTGCCGCCCCACACCGTGAG
>JANYBE010000203.1 GCA_025360945.1 Rhizobacter sp.
CGCAAACGCCTCGAAGACCGCGAGCGCCGCCACACCGAAACGATGGCGCACCACGCACGGCTGCCGATGCTGGGCGAAATCGCCTCGACGCTCGCGCACGAACTGAACCAGCCGCTGACCGCGATCTCGAGCTACAACGCCGGCGTGCTGAATTCGCTGCAGCGCGCGGATGTGACCGCATCGACCGATCCGGCCGTGTTGCGCGCGTTGCAGCGCCTGGGCGAGCAGGCCGCGCACGCCGGGCGCATCGTGCAGCGCATCCGCCAGTTCCTGACGCGCCGCGAACCGCAGCTCGAAGCCTGTTCGCTGAACCACATCGTCGACGGCGCGGCGACACTGCTCAAGCGCGAACTCGACAGACGTGGCGTGCAGCTGACGCTCGCGCTCGATGCGACGCTGCCGGTGGTCGTCGCCGACGCGGTGCTGATCGAGCAGGTCGTGATCAACCTGCTGCGCAACGCGAGCGATGCGCTCACCGAGCGCATGGACGGAGATCGTCGCATCGAAGCCGGCACGCGCCGCACCCCCGACCTGCGCTTCGTGCGCATCGACGTGCGCGACAACGGCCCCGGCCTGCAGGGCCGGCGCATCGAGGCGCTGTGCGCGCCGTTCTACTCGACCAAGGCCGAAGGCATGGGCATGGGGCTGGCGATCTGCCGCTCGATTCTCGAAGCGCACCAGGGCGTGCTCGATGCCCATGAGGCGCCCGGCGGCGGCGCGTGGTTCTCGATGACGCTGCCGGTGGACCTGGCTGTAGTGGCGCCGTCGCTGGAGGAAGCGACGTGAGCAAGGCAGCAGGCATCGTCTACCTGCTCGATGACGAGGCCGCGGTGCTGGACGCACTCGGCTTCCTGCTCACCTCGCGCGGGCTCGATGTGCGCGCGTTCGGGAACGGCCCCGAACTGCTTGCCGCAGTCGATGCCACACCGCGCCCGCTTGCCGGCGTGTTCCTGCTCGATGTGCGCATGGAGACCATGTCCGGCCTGCGCGTGTTCGAGGAACTGAGTGCACGGCGCTTGCGCAACCCGGTCCTGTTCCTGAGCGGGCACGGCGACATCCCGATGGCCGTCGAGGCGCTGAAGAACGGCGCCTTCGATTTTCTCGAGAAACCGTACAGCGACAACGCGCTCGCCGACCGCGTCGAGCAGGCGCTCGCGGTCGACACCGCAATGCACCAGACCGACGCCCGCAGCGAAGAGCGCACCGCGCGCCTGGCGAGCCTGACCGAGCGCGAGCAGGAGGTGATGCAGCGCGTCGCCGCCGGCAAGCTCAACAAGGTCATCGCCGACGAGCTGCACGTCTCGATACGCACGGTCGAAGTGCACCGGGCGCGTGTCTATGCCAAGCTCGGCGTGCGATCGGCGGCTGAGGTGGCAACTTTTCTCGCGGCCTGACGTCGGAAGGCGCCTACAGCCGCGCGAGCGCTTCGCCGCTGGCCACGAGCGTGCGATGGGCGGATGCTCGCCAGATCATAGGAGAAGCGCCATGCGTCGCGCCATTCTTGCATTGCTGTTGACATGCGGGGCCATCGCGTCGGCACCGGCTCAGCTGAGCGTCGGCGTCGGCATCAACGTCCCGGGCGTCAGTATCGGGATCAACGTGCCGGCGTATCCGCAGCTCGTCCGGGTGCCGGACTACCCGGTCTACTACGCCCCAGATATGGGCGCCAACTACTTCTTCTACAACGGCTCGTACTGGGTCTACGAATCGGACATCTGGTACGAGAGCACCTGGTACAACGGCCCGTGGTCGATCGTTGATCCCGGGGCCGTGCCGCTGTTCGTGCTGCGCGTCCCGGTGCGCTACTACCGTGCCCCACCGACATTCTTCGGCGGCTGGCGTGGCGATGCACCACCGCGCTGGGGCGAGCACTGGGGTCGCGGCTGGGAGGAGCAGCACAACGGCTGGGATCGCTGGAGCCGCCGCGCAGCCCCTTCGCCCGCGCCGCTGCCGGTCTACCAGCGCCAATACGCGGGCGCGCGCTATCCAGCCGTCGACGAACAGCGTGCGCTGCGGGACCAGAGCAACCACCGTCAGACGCGCGACACCGCCGCGAGGCCGAACGCGCAACAGGCAGCGCCGACACCGACACGCGGGCCCGCGCCTGCCGCTCCCGCGCGGCAGACGCCCCCACACGAGCAACGGCCCGATCAGCACCCTATGCCGTATGCCGAAGCGCCCGCGCTGGCAGCACGCGGTGGGCCAGCCATTGCGCGGCCGACTTCGCCAGCGCGCGAACACGAAGTTGCCCAGCGCCCCGCCAGACCGGCCGAACGGGCAGAACAGCCCCGCGCGGCGCCGCAGGAGCGCGCGCAGCGCGGGCAGGAGCAGGAGCATGACCGCGGCGAAGGCCGCGGTCAGGACAGGAA
>JANYBE010000204.1 GCA_025360945.1 Rhizobacter sp.
AGGCGAACGGCCAGTCGGCGTCGCCTTCGTGCCGATACCGCAGCACCACTTCGAGCACGCTGCTGGAGACGATCTCCCACGGCCGCAACCAGCCCACCCCGTGGACCGAATGCGGGTTGTCGCCGAAGTTGGCCTGCGTCGTGTAGTCAGCGCCCTTCCAGCGGAACTTGCGGTAGCCCAGCCGGTTGGAATAGGGCACCAGCGGGTACACGGCGGAGGGGCGCGAGGCCGTCAGTGCACCCGGCTCGATCGAACGCAGGATCGGGGTGTCGCGGTGCCAGAGCCCGGCGACGCAGCCGCCCAGATCGGGGCGCAGCGCCAAGCGCAGCGCGCCGGCGTGCAGCTCGAACGACTGCTGTGTTTGATGAATCGTGTTCGCAGATGCGGTCATGGCCCTCCCGGCGCGGTGAAGTGTCGAGGCATGCTACGCCTAGTCGAGGGCGGCCCTGAGGTAGTGGGCACCCGGGATAGGGTTGAAGCAGTACGGCCCGACCTCTTCGAAGCCCAACGACGCGTACAGCGCGCGGGCCGACCCCATTTCATCGAGTGTGTCGAGCAGCATCACCGAGTAGCCGGCGCGCCGTGCTTCGTCGAGCAGCGCCTCGGCAAGCACGCGGCCCAGGCCGAAGCGCCGGAACGCCGGGCGCACGTACAAGCGCTTCATCTCGCAGGCGTTGGCGTAGTCCGCGTTGGCCAGTGGTCGCAGCCCACCGCAGCCGGCGAGGGCGCCGTCGACGTACGCCAGCAGCAATTGGCCGGACGGCGCCGCGTAGTCGCCCGGAAGCGTGGCAAGTTCGGTGTCGAAATTCTGGAAGCACAGGTCGACCGACAGGCTGCGCGCGTACTCGCCCAGGATCTCGCGCGCCGACGCGATGCCTTGATTGGCGTCGACGCGCAGCAGCGCGATCTCGGGAGGTGCGTCGGCAGATGGCTTCATGCCGGTCAGTCGCCCAGCGAAATTATCCAGGTGACCAGCGCCGCGCACAGCACGAGCAGCACCAGCGCGAGCATTCGCGTGCGGCCCGTGTCGGCAGAGGCGGGCACCTCGGCGGCGAGCGACTTGTCGCCATGGATCATCGGACGCACGAGCGTGTGCTTGTTTTTCAAGACGTAGAACGCGATGGCCGCCACGTGCAGCACGACCAAGCCGAGGATGAACCACTGGCCGGACAGCTTGTGCCATTTGGTCAGCGCCAGACTGGTGGCGCCGGAGACAAACTTAATCAGGGGCCCGGTGCTGGCGATCTCGTCGTCGGCGAACAAGCCAGTGCCGACCTGGGCGGCCAGCAACCCGAGTAGCGCGAACACCGAGAACGCGCCGAGCGGGTTGTGGCCGACATCGACATGTTCACCGGCGCGGCGCTCGCCACGCAGGTAGCGCAGCGTCGTCGCCGGCGTGTAGGCGAAGTTGGCGAAGCGCGACCAGTGCCCGCCAACCACTCCCCACACGAGCCGAAACGCGAGCAGCGTAAAAACGACGTAGCCGAGGCGGAAATGCCAGACCAGCGCGTTGCCGCCGAGCAGCCCACTGATGATCGAAGAGACAACGCACAACGCCAGCACCCAGTGGAAGATGCGCGTGGGAAGATCCCACACGCGCACCGGCTTCGGTTCGTCGTTCATAGTGTCGCGCACCCCCATTGCATCTCGCGAAGATAACCGCAACCGGATCGCCCACAGCGTCGCACTCGGATATTCCCGAGGTGCGCGGGTCAAAGCGTCGCACCCTGCTTACACTGCGCAGCGTCCCCATCCCCCCAAACGTCAGGCTAGGAGAACCGCATGAAACGTCACTTCCCGCCATTGCTGCTGACCGGCGCCGCCCTGCTCGGCGCTGCGATCGCCCTGCCCGCGACGGCGCAGTTTGCCAAGCCCGAGGACGCGATCAAGTACCGCAAGGCCGCATTCACGGTGATGGCCCGGCACTTCGGCATCGTCGCCGGCATGGCCAACGGCAAGATCCCGTTCGACGCCAAGGCCGCCGCCGACAACGCCGAGATCGCCACCGTAATGTCCAAGCTGCCGTATGCCGGCTTCGTGGACGGTAGCGACAAGGGCGAGACCAAGGCCGAGCCCAAGATCTGGGCCGAGAAGGACAAGTTCAACGCCGCCGCGACCACAATGCAAGAGGCCATGGCCAAGCTCAACGTGGCGGCCAAGGGCGGCAACCTTGACGCGATCAAGGCCGCAGTCGGCGAGACCGGCAAGGCCTGCAAGGCCTGCCACGACAACTACCGCAAAGAGTAAGTCCCGGCTGCGCGGCCCTGCTGGCGCACGCGCCGCACCGGCCGCTCGAAGGCGCTCTTGTTGGTTGCCCGCCGCGCCTCCGCTAAACTCTGCGGCTGACCCGTTCTGCGGTCAACCGCCGGGCGCCGGGCAGACCCCCGCCACAGCGAATGTTGGGGCCGCTCATCGGCCCTCGCCTGACATGGCCGACGAGACCTCATGACCGATCCCCGCGCCCGCTCCAAACTCCTTCTTGCCGCTGCCTGTCTGGTGTTCGGCGCGGCGCACGCGCAGGCCACCGACGAGACTGCCGCGGGCGGCAACACCTTCAGCACACCCGGCTACCCGGCCGCCTCTGCCTCGGCGCCGCGCGGTGGCGCGCAGCCCGGCCAGGGTCGTGGTGGCCAGGGCGACGCCGCTGCGGGCCTGCGCTCGAATCAGAACGCGAACGGCACCGGCTTCAACGGCCGACAGGGTGCGGCAGGCACCGACCCGTTATCGCGTCGCGTCGACACGACGCCGCCCAGGCCGGGCGAGTTCCAGAAGTTCGTCGAAGCCGCCACCGGGCGCATGCTGCCGCTGTTCGGCAGCAGTTTCTTTGCCGATGCAGCCGACACGTTCACACCGGTCGACAACGTGCCGGTTTCGGCTGACTACACCATCGGCCCGGGCGACGAGATCGTGCTGCGGGCCTGGGGCTCGATCGACGTCGACTACCGCAGCACGGTGGACCGCAACGGCCTGCTGAACCTGCCCAAGATCGGCAGCTTCAATGTGGCCGGCGTGAAGGCCTCGGAACTTGAAAAACACCTGCAGACGCAGATCGGGCGGCTCTACACCAACTTCTCGCTCAGCGCCTCGCTCGGCCAGCTGCGCGGCGTCAAGGTCTTCGTCGTCGGTCCGGCACAGCGCCCGGGCGTGTTCACGCTGACGAGCCAGTCGACGATGCTGTCGGCCGTGGTGCTGGCCGGCGGCCCGTCGCCCAGCGGCTCGATGCGCAAGGTGGTGCTGCGCCGTGAGGGCCGGATCATCTCGGAGCTCGACATCTACGAGTTCCTAGTACAGGGGGACAAGTCGAAAGACGTGCAACTCGCCGCGGGCGACGTGGTCGTGTTCCAGCCGGTCGGTGCACGCGTTGCAGTCAACGGGGCGCTCGATTCGCCCTCCATCTTCGAGCTCAAGACGCCGCAGGAACCGGTGCGGGAGGTGCTGCGATATGCCGGCGGCACGCCCAGCCTGGCGAACCCGAACCGGGCTCAGCTGGAGCGTATCGACGCGTCGCAGCCGGTCGCCGCACGCTTCGTCGAAACCTTTGCGCTGGACGGCAACGGTCTGCAAAAGACCTTGCGCGACGGCGACGTGCTGACGCTGCTGCCGATCTCGCCGCAGTTCGCGAACGCGGTGACGCTGCGCGGCCACGTGGCGCAGCCGCTGCGTTACCCGTTCAAACCGGGTATGCGCATTCGCGATCTGATCCCGGACCGCGACGCGCTGATTTCGCCTGATTTCTACCGCCGTAAGAACCTGCTGGTGCAGGTGCTGGAAGAAGACGACGACGCGCGCGACGCGGAGACCTCGTCAGCGTCGAACCCGATGCCCAGCGGCGCCGCAAACGCAAGCACCAATTCCAGTGCCGGCATCGTCGCCAACGCGAACACCAGCGCCAACCCCGGCACCCCGGCCTCTGCCAACGAGAGCGCCAACGGTGCCACGCCGCGCGCGCGCAATGAGCGGCAGCGACGGCGCGAAGACCGCGCCGTCGTCAATGCCTCGCGCAAGGCACCAACCGCGCTGTTCGACGAACTGAACTGGGACTACGCGGTGATCGAGCGGCTCAACACGCGCGACCTGAGCACTCAGGTGATCCCGTTCAACCTCGGCAAGGTGATCCTGCAGGGCGACGAGGCCAACAACATCGAGCTCCTCGCGGGCGACGTGGTCACGGTCTACAGCCAGAAGGACATCCGCGTGCCGGTGTCGCGTCAGACACGGCTGGTCTCGCTCGAAGGCGAGGTGGCCTCGCCTGGTGTGTACCAGCTGGCGCCCGGCGACACCCTGCAAAGCCTGATCCAGCGTGCCGGCGGCTTCACGCCGCAGGCCTATGTCTACGGCATGGAGTTCAGCCGCGAAGAGACGCGTCAGCGCCAGCGCGAGAACATCGCGGCCGCCATTGTTCGGCTGGAGTCGCTCTCGGCGGTGCAGGCAGCACGCGACTCGGCCAACCGGCGCGACGATCCGACTGGAGCCGCGACCACGACCGCCGTAAGCAATGCCGCGACGCAGGCACAACTCGCGCGGCTGCGCGCGGTACAGCCGAACGGCCGGATTGCGCTCGAACTCAGCCCCGACGCCACCACGCTGGCGGCGCTGCCCGCGGTGCCGCTGGAAGGCGGAGACCGCGTTGTCGTGCCGCCGCGCCCCGGGTTCGTGACGGTGGCGGGTGCTGTCGTCAACAGCAATGCGTTCCTGTGGAAGCCGGGCCGCACTGCGGGCGAGTATCTGCGCCTGGCCGGAGCCGATGAAGCGGCCGAGCCGGCCAACATGTTCATCCTGCGCGCCGACGGAACGGTGAGCCACGCGGGCGACAGCCGCAGCTTCTTTGGCCGCAACAGCCTAGAGTCGCAGGTCATGCAGCCGGGCGACGCCCTGATCGTGCCGAACCAGCTCGACTTCGAAACGTGGGGCCGCGCCACGATCCGCAACCTGAAGGACTTCGCACAGATCTTCTCCGGGTTCGGCATCGGCATCGCGGCGATCCACACGATCCACAACTGAGCGCCCGGCATGAGCAACGACCCTGTACATGCCGAAGCGGCCTCAGCAATCGATATCGAAGATGATGGCCCCAGCGTCGGGCTGGTGCAGGCACTGACTTGGATTGGCGAGGGCAAGCGCCTGATCAGTATCGTGACCGTAGGCGCGGCGATCGCCTCGGTGCTCCTCGGGCTGTTGCTGCCCAAGACCTACACCGCCCGTGCCAGCATGCTCGCGCCGGGTTCGCAGCAACAGGGTGGTGGCTCGATCGCCGCGCTGGCGGCGTTGGGTTCGCTCGGATCGCTCGCCGGCGCGGCCGCCAAGACGCCGGACGATCTCTATGTCGCGCTGCTCAAGAGCGATAGCGTGCAGCGCCGGCTCGATGAGCGCTTCGAGCTGAAGCAGCGCTACGAGATGCAGAACTACGAAGCGCTGCGCAAGGAGATGCCGGCGCACATCCGCGTCTCGTCCGACAAGAAGAGTGGTCTGATCACAGTCGAGGTTGATGACAAGGAGCCCAAGTTCGCCGCCGAGCTGGCGAACGCGCACGCCGCCGAGGTCACCAAGGTGCTGGGCCGCTTGGCAGTCTCCGAGGCGCAGCTGCGCCGCGTGTTCTTCGAAAAGCAGTTGAACGAGACCAAGGAGCGTCTGATCAAGGCCGAACAGGACCTGCGACTGGTGCAGGAGAAGTCGGGCGTGATCGTGCTCGACAAACAGGCCGAGGCGCTGATCACCGGCGCCGCGCAGGTGCGTGCGCTGATCGCCGAGCGCGAGGTCCAGTTGAAGGTGCTGCGCACCGCCGCCACCGATCGAAATCCGGACGTGATCCGCATGAATTCCGAGCTCGGCGCGTTGCGCAGCGAGCTCGCGCGCATGGAGTCGACCCAAGGCGGCAGTGCCGGCAGCGCGGTCGACATCCCGGTGGGCAAGCTGCCGGAGGCGGCGATCGACTACGTGCGTGCGCGGCGCGAACTCAAGCTCCAGGAAACCTTGCTCGAAACGATGCTGCGCCAGTTCGAAGCCGCCAAGCTCGACGAGGCCAAGGAAGGGCAGGCGCTGCAGGTGGTCGACGTGGCATTGCCGCCGGATCACAAGTCCAAGCCGTCAGTGGCCTTAATCGCATTGGGGAGCACATTGCTCGCATTCTTCGGTAGCGTCGCGTTCGTGTTCGTGCGGCGCTTCAACGCCTGGTCGCGAGAGATCAATCCCGGCGATGCGCTAGCCCGCGCCGCGATGGCGCGAGCTTGGCGCTGGCGCTGACATAGTGACCCCCGGTCCGGCGAGTACATCCGATGCTCCCCCGCGGGGGAGCAGGCCGACTTGGGGCGCAGCCCGGCGCTGTGCCCGGCCGCCCATCAAGCGCCCGCCAGCACCCGCGCGAACTTCGCCGTATCCACATTGCCACCGGTGAGCGCGACGCCGATGCGTCGCCCCTGCCAGCGCTCGCGCTGAAGCAGCACGCCGGCCAGCGAGGCCGCACCGGCGCCTTCGGCAACGTTGTGGGTGTCGGCGAAGAGGGCGCGCATCGCATCGGCCACGTGGTCGTCCGTCACCGCGATCACGTCGTCGACCTCGCGCCGGATCACCGCAAGCGCCTGCTCATCCGGCACGCGGCAGGCCATGCCGTCGGCGAGCTCGGTCGTCACCGGTGCCTCGATCGCACGGCCGGCGCGGAACGACTGCTGGTACGCGGCCGCGTGCGCCGAAACCACGCCGATGATGCGGGTGCGAGCACCGACATGCGCGCGCGCCGCGGCGCAGGCACAGATGCCCGAGCCCTGCCCGATCGGCACGAACACCGCCTCGGGTGCGTAGCCGGGCGCGAACGACTCGAAGAATTCGATCCAGTAGGTCGCGACGCCGCGCACCAGGTCGTCATGGAACGACGGCACCATGTGCAGATCGAGCTCGTGCGCGAGCCTCGCTGCGTGCTCGCGCGCGGCCTGGAAATCGTCGCCATGCTCGAGCAGCTCGACGCCGAGCGCACGCATAGCGGCGTTCTTCTCGACCGAGTTACCGTGCGGCACGACGATGGTGGCTTGCAAGCCGTGGCGCCGCGCGCAAAAGCCGACCGATTGGCCGTGGTTGCCGCGTGTAGCGCTGACGACCCCGTGCAACCCGGGTTCCCGACGGCGCAGCGCATCGAAGTAGACTAGCCCGCCGCGCAGCTTGAACGCGCCGACGGCTGTATGGTTCTCGTGCTTGACCCAGACCTGCGCACCGACGCGCTGGTCGAGCAGCGGCCAGCGCTGCTGCGGCGTGGGCGGCATGGCCTCGCGCACGATGCGCATCGCGTCGAGCATCTGCTGGGGTTCGAACATGGGTCAGGCTTTCGGCGAGGGGGCGTCGAGCCTGACTCGCCCACGCGGCGTGGCGAGCACCGCCGTCAACGACGACCCGGCGTCGCTCATTGCCTCGAGCCGCACGCCACTGGTGACCAGCGCATCGGTCGGGTGTGCGCCGGACCATTCGATCAGTGCGGGCGTCGCCCCACCGAGCAGTCGGTGACCGTCGGCGCGCACCGTGATGCGCCAGCGCAGCGCGCCGCGCTCGCCCTGCATGACCTCGCCGCAGTCGACACCGCTGGCCAGCAGCGCGGCGCGCGTGGCATCGATGGCGTCGACACGCGCGACCCAGTGCACGAGCTGCGGTCCGCTTGCGAGCTGCTGCTGCAACTCTGCGTCGTCCAGATCGAACCAGCGCGCGTGGGCCGGGGCCGGCAGCGACGGGTCGACGGCGATGATTTCGGCGTAACTGCGCGGAAACGAAGTCGACGACACGTCGAACACGCGGTTGTGCGTACCCATCAAGACGTGCTGGCCACCGGCCGTCGGCCGCAGGCCAAGCGTCGCCTCGCACCAGTCCACGCCTTCATCCAGCGTGCGCGCTGCGATGACCAGATGGTCCAGCGTGAGCATCAAAGGGCCAGCTCGCCGCGAACACAACTCACGCTACTGCCACCGACCCAGACCGTGTCGCCCTCGCGCGCGATGTGCACGCAGCCGGCGCGCGCCATACGAGTGCCCTGCGCCGCCACATACGATTCAGGCGCAATGCCGCTGGCCATCAGCCACTGCGCAAGGCTCGCGTTCAGGCTGCCAGTCACCGGGTCCTCGGGGATGCCGATGGGTGCAGCGAAGGCGCGTACTTCGAACGCCCATTCGCTGCCGACCGCGTGGGGACCGATGACGCCGACCTTGGCCAGGCACTTCAACGCCGCATGATTAGGCGCTAGCGCAAGCACGGTGTCCGCGCTGTCGAGCAACAGGCCGAGCCAGGTCGGGCCGTTGTCCAGCCACTGCGTAGCCTGCACTTGCGCGCGCGTCAGACTCAGCGCGGCAAGCACCGGCACGAGCTCGGCTTCGGCCACGTCACGACGACGCAACGCGGGCGCCGCGAACGCATTGCGCACACCATCGCGGCGGATGCGCACCAGGCCGACGCCGCATTGCTGCACGACCTCGCCGGCCGTGCGTGGCACGCCACCGGCCTCCAGCCACACGTGGCAGGTACCCAGCGTCGGATGACCGGCGAACGGCAGCTCGCCGCCAGGCGTGAAGATGCGCAGGCGGTAGTCGGCCGCTGGGTCGGTGGTCGGCAGCAGAAAGGTCGTCTCGCTCAGGTTGGTCCAGCGCGCGAAGGCCTGCATCTGCGCATCGCTCAGGCCGTGCGCGTCGTGCACGACCGCAAGCGGGTTGCCGAGCAGCGGCGTGTCCGTGAAGACATCGACCTGGGTGAAGCGGCGCCCGGTCATGAATTAGCCTTCAGCGCCTGCGCCAGCATCGCCACACCGCGCTCGATCAGGTCCGGTGCGACCGTCACGAACGACAGCCGCAACGTGTTCAGCCTCGGTGCCGATGCGAAGAACGCCGCCCCCGGCACATACGCCATGCCTCGCTCGACCGCTTTGGGCAGCAGCGCGACCGCGTCCACGCCTGCGGGCAACTCGACCCAGAAGAACATGCCGCCGCTGGGCACGGTCCAATAGCAGCCGGCGGGCATGTGCGCCTCGAGCGCGCCGCGCATTGCATCGCGATGCGCCTTGTAGCGGGCGTGGATCGTCGGCACGTGCTGGTCCAGGAAGCCGTTGCGGATCACCTCGTGTACGACACGCTGGTTGAAGCCCGGCGTGTGCAGGTCAGCCGCCTGCTTGGCCTGCAGCAGCTTTGGGCCCAGCGCCTGCGGCGCGATCACATAGCCCAGGCGCAACCCGGGCGCGAGCACCTTAGAGAACGAACCGAGGTAGACCGTGCCCTGGGCCCAACGCGAGGCCAGCGGCGCGGGTGGTTCAGCGTCAAACCACAGATCGCCGTAAGGGTTGTCTTCGACCAGCGGCAGGCCGTTGGCACGTGCCGCGTCGGTTAGCGCAGCGCGGCGCGCTTCGCCCATGCAGCGACCGCTCGGGTTCTGAAAGTTCGGCAGCACATAGAGAAAACGCGCGCCTTTCGCGGCGTTCAAGCCCTCGGGCAGCGGGCCGTGTTCATCGCACGCCACCGTCACGACCTCGGGCTCGTAGGGCGCAAAGGCCTGCAACGCACCGAGGTAGGTCGGCGCCTCGACCGCAATCGTGCTGCCTGCGTCGATCAAGACCTTGCCGACCAGGTCGAGCCCTTGCTGCGAGCCGGTCGTGATCAGCACCTGGGACGGGTCGACGATCACGCCCTTTTCGGCAACGTGCTGCGCGACCCACTCGCGCAGCGGGGCGTAGCCTTCGCTGGCCGCGTACTGCAAGGCCTCGCGTGGCGCGTCACGCAGTACGCGTGTGGTCGCCTCGCGCATCGCCTCGATCGGGAACGTATCGGGCGACGGCAGTCCGCCAGCCAGCGAGATGACACCGGGCCGTTCGGTGATCTTCAGGATCTCGCGGATGACCGACGGATTCATGCGCTCGGCGCGCCGCGCGAGCTGCCAGGGGGTGGACAGAGAAGTCATCACGGGTTCCCGGGTTTCAGGGGCTTCCGGGTTTGCGCGGGCATCTTCTTGCTCACGAAGACGACGGCGATCACGGCAAGCGAAAACAGCACGGTGGTCGGCTCGAGGCGTTCGCCGAGCACCGGCACCGCGAACAGCAGCGCGAGGAACGGCTGCACCAACTGCACCTGGCTGACGCGCACGGTGCCACCGAGTGCCAGGCCGCGGTACCAGGCGAAGAAGCCCAGCCACATCGAAAACAGCGTCAGGTAGGTGAAGCCGCCCCAGGCACTCGCGCGCACCGGTTGGGTTGGCCAGATTGCCAGCGTCAACGGAAAAGTGATCGGCAGGCTCAGCACCAGCACCCAGCAGATCACCTGCTTGGCCGCAAGCTCGCTGGCCACGCGCGCGCCGGCGACGTAGCCGACCGCGGAGCTGAGTACGGCGAGCAACAGGAGACCGTCGGCCGGGGACAGGCGGCCACCGCCTTGGTATGCGGCGAAGCACAGCACAAAGGCGCAACCGAGCACGGCACAGGCCCAGAAGCCGTTCGACGGCCGCTGCCCGAAGTACACCGCCGCACCGATCGCGGTGGCCAGCGGCATCAGCCCGGTCACGACCGCGGCATGCATCGCGTCGACCTCGCGCAGCGCCAGACTCAAAAACAGCGGAAATCCGACCACCGTGCCCAGGGCCGAGGCCAGCAACGGCGCAACATGGCGCCGCTGCACACGCGGCGCCCCAGTGATCCAGAGGTAGATCACGCTGAGCACCCCCGCGAAAGCGGCCCGCCCGGCGGTGACGAACAACGGCGGCAGCTGCGGGTCACTGGCCGGGCCGACGGCCAGGCGCGTCATCGGCAACGTCATCGCGAAGATGACGACACCGAGCAAGCCCAGCCACAGGCCGCGGACCTCGTTGCGCGCAGTCGAATCCATGCTCACAGTCTACGTCGACACACCAGCACAGAAACAGTACACTTTGCCACACACCGATTGTTTCTGTATCGGTATCCAAACCAATACAAGCGTGCTCGACACTACTTTCGCCGACCTCTCCCCGCTCTCGCGCGAGGCCGACGCCACGCTCACCGAGCAACTCGCCGGGCGCTTTCGCGAACGCATCCGTCTGCGCCTGATCGCGCCGGGCGCGCGCCTGCCCTCGGTGCGCGAGTGCGCGCGTCGCCACGGCGTGAGCCCGCACACGGTAGTCGCGGCCTATGACCAGCTGCTTGCGCTCGGGCTCGTCGAGGCGCGCAAGCAGCGCGGCTTCTACGTGCGCGAGTGGGCCTCGCCGTGCGCCGCGCCCGGCTTCGATGCCGATCGCATACCGGTGCATCCGCTGCCGATCAGCGCGACCTCGCTGATCCGCGGCATGTTTCAGCCGCCCGGCGCTCGGCCGATGCCCGGCCTGGGCACGCTGCCGGCCGATTGGCTGGATCTGCCGCTACTCGCCGGCGCGCTGCGCAAGGTCACGGTCGGTGCGCAGCTCGGCGAGATGTCGCTTCGCTACGGCGAGCCTGCCGGCGAGTCGCGCCTGCGCCATGCGCTGTCTGCCAAGCTGATCGACTTCGGCGTCAGCGCGAAGCCGCAGCAGATCGTCACCACCGTCGGCGCTACGAACGCGCTCGACATTGTCACGCGCACGCTGCTGCGCGCCGGCGACAGCGTGCTCGTCGACGAGCCCGGCTGGTCGGTCGAGTACGCGCGTCTCGCGGCGCTCGGCCTGCGCGTGCTACCGGTACCGCGCGGCGAAGACGGCCCAGACCTGGCCGTGATGCAGCGCCTTATCGAGGCCCAGGAGCCGGCCCAGCGGCCGCGCCTGTACGTGACCGTCTCGGTACTGAGCAACCCGACCGGCGCGTCACTTTCGCTTCAGTCCGCGCACCGCGTGCTGCAACTGGCGCAGGCGCACGATCTGCACATCGTCGAGGACGACACGTACGCCCACCTCGCGCCCGCGCACCTGCCTCGCATGGCCGCGCTCGACGCGCTGGAGCGCACGATCTACGTCTCGGGCTTCTCGAAGATCCTGGTGCCGAATTGGCGCGTCGGCTTCATCGCCGCGCCGTTGGCGCTCGTTGATCGCTTCGTCGACACCAAGTTGTTGACCACGCTGACGACTCCCGGCATCACGGAGCAGGCGCTCGCCCACTGCCTGGAGCACGGCCTGCTGCGCCGGCACACCGAGCGCGTGATGGCCAAGCTCGCCGCGGCGCGCGCGCGCACCGTCAAGCTCGCCGAGGCACACGGCTGCCGCTTCGCGGCGCCACCGCGGGGTCTGTTCGGATGGGTCGACGTAGGGGTCGACACCGAGCGGCTGGCGCAGGTGATGCTCGACGAATGGCTGATCGCGCCCGGGGCATTGTTCCATGCCACGCACCGGCCGACGACGCTGATGCGCATCAACTTCGCGACCACCCAGGACCCGCGCTTCTGGCGCGCGCTGGACCGCGCGCGCTCGAATCTGTGAAGAAACCCGGTGCCGCGGGGTTGTCGTAACCGTTGGTGACGAGTAAGAATGCACGAGTTATGAACGGCGAGCTCTTCGACTCCACCATTCCTTTCGGCGAGCCCGAGTTACTGAAGACGAGCGCCTACCGTCGTTACCTCGACGAACTCGACGCCGACAGCACGCTCGGCGGGGATAGCTCGCGCCTGAACCAGCTCAGCCCGTCCTTGCAGGCCGATCTGCAGCGCGCCGACCAGCGTGGCGGCGTTTCCGAGACGGTCGAAGTGATCGCTGCCTGCGTAAGGCATTCCACACGGGTGACGGTTTACTTGCAGTGTGCCGGCAGGGTTCTGCCGCTGACCGTTTTCCCGCACGAACGGCTGGTGCACTGCCCGATGGATCTGAACGAATTCGTCGACCGCCACCTTGCACAAGCGCGGGTAATGCACCTGGAGCCCGCTGTGTTGCGCCCGCCCGGTGACTCCGAGCGCGAGCTGATCGGCGAGAGCCGCCTGTACCACCCGCTGACGCCGCTGCTTTGGGCGCTGGCGATGCGCGGGCCGCGCCGCGAACTATTGCCCGAGATCGCCGGGCCTGCCGTCTACCGCGTCGCACCCAGCCTGGACATGGCCACGGTGCCCGCCGCCGGCGCAATCAAATCGGCGATCGAGCGGTTGCGCGCCAAGGCCGTGCCGCTGGCGAGCATTGCAGGCTGGCCTGCGTTCGACCGCGAGCGCGCCGCGCGGCTGCTCAACGCGCTGTACCTGCAGGCTGGGTTGATCGTCAGTCGTTCGCACCCGGACGCGGTGCGCGACGGCTGGTTCTAGCCGACTGCCGCTCAGCGAGCGCCCAGCAGCTCCCAGCGCTCAAGCGCGACGAGCAACTCATCGTCGATCGCAGCAACGCGTGTCTGAGCCTTCATCGCGCGATCCGGCTCTTCGACGTACGACTCGGCCCGCGCCAGAAATTCGCTCAGGTCCTTCTGCTCGGCTTCGAGCGCCTCGATGCGCTTGGGCAGTTCGTCGAGCTCGCGTTGCTCCTTATAGCTGAGCTTGCGCGCCTTCGGAACAGGCGCGGTCGCAAAACCCTTCGTCGCAGGCGGTGCGTCGTTCGCGCGTGCGCCCTTCGATCGGCCCGGCGCCGCCGCCTTCGCGGCCTGCTCACGCAGTGCGCGGGCGCGGTCGCACTGGATCTTCCAGTCTTCGTAGCCGCCTTCGTACTCGCGCCAGCGCCCAGGGGACTCGTCGCCTTCCCAGACGATGGTGCTGGTCACGACGTTGTCGAGAAAGCGCCGGTCGTGGCTGACCAGGAAGACTGTGCCCTTGTAGCTTTGCAGCAGCTCCTCGAGCAGCTCGAGCGTGTCGATGTCCAGGTCATTGGTCGGCTCGTCGAGCACCAGCACGTTGGCCGGCAACGCGAACAGGCGCGCCAGCAGCACGCGGTTGCGCTCGCCGCCGCTGAGCGTGCGTACCGGCGAGTTCGCGCGCTCGGGCGAAAACAGGAAGTCGTTCAAGTAGCTCATCACGTGCTTGCGCTGGCCCGCGAACTCGACCCACTCGCTGCCCGGGCTGATGGTGTCGGCCAACGTCGCGTCGAGGTTCAGCGTGCTGCGCATCTGGTCGAAGTACGCGACCTCGAGCCGCGTGCCCTGGCGCACCGTGCCGGAAGTCGGCTTCAACTCGCCGAGGATCAGCTTGAGCAAGGTAGTCTTG
>JANYBE010000489.1 GCA_025360945.1 Rhizobacter sp.
GATCGCGAAGACGGTCGCGGCGCGCTCCGGCCAGACCATCGAACGCGAATCGCGAGTTCCGCGGCCAGGGCCTGTCGAACATCGTCGGCGCCTTCTTCTCATGCTACGTCTCGTGCGGTTCGCCGAACCGCTCGATGCCGAACTTCGAAGCCGGCGCACGCACGCCGCTGGCGGCCGTGTTCGCGTCGGTCTGGCTGGCGCTGCTGCTCGTGTTCACGACGCCGCTGCTGGCGCTGATCCCGCTGCCGGCTATCGCGGCGCTGCTGATGGTCGTGGCCTGGGGGCTGTTCGACATTGCCGGCTGGCGCACACTGCTGCACCACAGCCGCGCCGACTTCGCGATCGCCGCGGTCACCGCGCTGGCCACCGTGACCATCCGGCTCGAGATGGCGATCCTGCTCGGCACGATCCTGTCGCTGGTCACCTTCCTGCACCGCACCTCGCGGCCGTACGTGCGCGTGATGGGTTTTGACAACGCGGCGCACGAGCGGCCGTGCGTCGTGCGCGCCGACGTGCTCGCGCCGCTTCCCGAGTGCCCACAGCTGAAGATGATCCGCATGGAAGGCGAGGTCTACTTCGGCGCGGTGCCGCACGTGGCCGACAACCTGCGCGAGCTGCGCGCGACGCCCGACGCGCCCAAGCACCTGCTGGTGATGGCCAAGAGCATGAACTTCATCGACTTGCCGGCGGCCGAGCTGTGGCGCGACGAGCTGCGCGTGCGCCGCGCCGAGGGCGGTGACCTGTACTTTCACCGTCCGCGGCCTCCGGTGCTCGAGCTCTGGGACCACGTCGGCTACACACCGGAGCTCGGCCGCGACCACATCTTCGCGGCGAAGCGCATCGCGATCGCGACGATCTTCGCAAGGCTCGACCGCGGCATCTGCGCGCATTGCACAGCCCGCGTTTTCGAGGAGTGCCAGACGCTGCCGCCCCGCGTGGCGTGAGTCTTTGCGCGGCGGCCAAGCAGCCGTCGCGCACCTCTGTTACCGTGCGGCAGGAGACAGATTCAAGGAGAAGCCGCATGAGCGGTTTACAAGACAAGCTGCGCGCCCTGCCGGAAGCGCGTCTGCGCGAGATTCGCCGTGGCGTCGAAAAGGAGAGCCTGCGCGCGCTGCCCGACGCAAGCCTGGCGTTGACGCCGCACCCCGCGGCGATGGGCTCGGCGTTGACGCACTCGCGTATCACCACCGATTTCAGCGAGTCGCAGCTCGAGTTCGTTACTGGTGTGCATGCCAGCGCGCAGGACTGCGTCGACGAGCTGACGCAGATTCACCAGTTCGGTTACCGCGTGCTCGAAGCGGGCGGCGACGAGATGCTCTGGGTCTCGAGCATGCCCTGCGGGCTGCCGACCGACGAGACGATCCCGATCGGCCGCTACGGTTCGTCCAACGTGGGCCGCGCGAAGAGTGTCTACCGCATGGGCCTGAGCCACCGCTATGGCCGGCGCATGCAGACAATCTCGGGCATCCACTACAACTGGTCGATGCCGGGCGCGGACACCTCCGAGTACTTCGCCCTGATCCGCAATTTCAGGCGCCACTCGTTCCTGCTGCTGTACCTGTTCGGTGCGTCGCCGGCCCTGTGTTCGAGCTTTGTCGAGGGCCGTGAGCATGAGCTGCAAACGCTCAAGGGCCACACACTGCACATGCCGCACGGCACCTCGCTGCGCATGGGGCGGCTCGGCTACCAGAGTGATGCGCAGGCCTCGCTCGCGGTCAGCTACAACAGCCTGGACAGCTACGGTGCCTCGCTGCAGGACGCGCTGACGCGACCGTACCCGGCCTACGAAAAGGTCGGCATCCGCAACCCGGGCGGCGACTATAACCAGCTCGCCACCAGCCTGTTGCAGATCGAGAACGAGTTCTACGGCACGATTCGGCCCAAGCGCGTGATCTTTCCAGGCGAGCGGCCGCTGCACGCGCTTCGCGAGCGCGGCGTCGAGTACGTCGAGGTGCGTTGCATGGACCTCGATCCGTTCGCGCCGGTGGGCATCAATGCGAAGACGATGAGCTTTCTCGACGTCTTCCTCATGCACTGCCTGCTCAGCGACAGCCCGCCGGACACCCCCGCCGAGATCGCGGCGCTGGCTCGCAACCAGCAGCGCGCGGCCACCAGTGGCCGAGCACCGGGCTTGCTGCTCGAGCGCGGCGCAGCTGAGCTGACTCTCGTCGACTGGGGCACGCAACTGCTGCGCGAATGTGAGCCGATCGCCGAGGCGCTCGATGCACTCGATGGCGGCCGCAAGCACCGCGAGGCCTTGCTGCATGCGTGGACGGTGATCGGCGACCCGGATGCCGCTCCATCGGCGCGCGTGCTCGCGACGATGGCGAGCGACTTCGACAGCTCCTATGTCGCATTCACCTGCGCGCAGTCGAAGCAGACCAAGGCGGCGCTGCTGGCTCTGCCGTATTCGGACCAGCTGCAGAACCGCTTCACCAAGCTCGCCCAGTCGTCCATCTTCGAGCAGCACCGCATCGAGGTGGCCGACAGCCTGCCGTTCGAACTCTACCGCCAGCAGTACCTGTCGGTAGATCGGCTCGGGCTACCGGGACAGCGCGCTGCCGCGTAGCGCACACTAGACGCTTCGATTCGCCTCGCATCCGGCACCCGCCGACCGCGGCGCGTGGACTGCGAAGGAACTGACATGTGGATATTGACGGAGGCGCCGAAGGGCAGTGCCTTCTATGACTCGCAATCGCTGACCGGCAACAAGGCCTTGATTTCCGATACTTGCGACACGGTGATCCACGCCCGCATGCAGGGCATGGAGGGCCACCGCATCGTCGCGATGCGCGGGCGCGAGAGTTTCCTTATCGGCCCGGCGCTGGCGCGCGGCGCCGAGGCTGGCATCGACGCTCAGCTGCTCGACATTGCCAGGCAGCTGAACGCGATCATCCTGAGCTGAGGTCGGGTGCGCACGGCGCAGATAAACTCGTGGCATGAACCCTCTGCCACTCGCCACGCTCGGCCGCACGGACCTGCGCGTCCCTAAGATCTGCCTCGGCACGATGACCTTCGGCGAGCAGGTCGATGAGCCAACCTCGCACGCCATTCTTGAGCGCGCGCTTGCGCGCGGCGTGAACTTTTTCGACACCGCCGAGATGTACGCCGTGCCGGTGCGGCGCGAGACCTCCGGCGCGAGCGAACGCATCATCGGCAACTGGTTTGCGGCCAACCCCGGCGTGCGCAATCGCGTCGTGCTCGCGACCAAGGTCGCTGGACCGGCACGCAATGCCGACTGGATTCGCGGCGGCAGCGCCAACCTTACGCCGGCCGAGATTCGCCTTGCCTGCGACGACAGCCTGAAGCGCCTGCGCACCGACGTGATCGACCTGTACCAGATCCACTGGCCGAACCGCAACGTGCCGATGTTCGGACCGCTGTATTTCGACCCGAAGCTCGACCGCGAATTCACCAGCATCCACGACCAGCTCGACGCGCTGGCCGGCCTGGTGAAAGCCGGCAAGGTGCGCCACATCGGCCTGAGCAACGAGACGCCCTGGGGAGTGGCCGAGTTCCTGAAACAGGCCAACCAGCACAGCCTGCCGCGCGTAGCGACGGTGCAAAACGCGTACACGCTGGTCAACCGCCTAGTCGACAACGGGCTCGATGAGCTGATGCACCGGGAAGACGTGTCGCTGCTCGCGTACTCGCCGCTGGGCTTTGGCACGCTGACCGGCAAGTACGACACGGCCGGCTTGGACGCAGCGAAGCCGCAGGGTCGCTTGGCGCTGTTCGAGGCGATGCGCAAGCAGCGTTGGGGCCGGCCCGAGGTGCTAGAGGCCGCGCGCAAATACAATGCGCTCGCGGTTGCGAACGGCCTCACGCCGGCACAGATGGCGCTGGCGTTCTGCTACACCAACTGGCGCGTCGCGAGCACGATCATCGGCGTCACCACGCTGGCGCAGCTCGACGAATGTCTCGATGCCTGGGGCACAACGCTGTCGCCGGAGTTGCTCGCACAGATCGATGGGGTCCGCTGGCAGATCCGCGACCCGGCGCAGTGAGACGGGCTTGGCGAAGAAGGGTGCACACGTCAGCGAGACGCCAGCGACGCAGCTGCTGCGTCGCCACGGCGTGAACTTCACCGAGCATGTATACGACTATGTCGAGCACGGCGGCACGGCCGAGTCGGCGCGCCAGCTCGGCGTCGATGAGCACGCAGTGATCAAGACGCTGGTGATGCAGGACGAGCGCGCACAGCCGATGATCGTGCTGATGCACGGCGACAAGCAGGTGAGCACGAAGAACCTCGCGCGCAGCATCGGCGCGAAGTCGGTCGAGCCGTGCAAGCCCGAGGTCGCGCAGCGCCACAGCGGCTACATGGTCGGCGGCACCTCGCCGTTCGGGTGCAAGAAGGCGATGCTGGTGTACGTCGAGGAATCAGTGCTTGCAATTGAGCGCATCTGCATCAACGGCGGGCGACGCGGCTACCTGATCGGCATCGCGCCTGCGGTATTGACCGAGTTGCTCGACGCCAAGCCGGTGAGCTGCGCGCTCTGAAAACACCGAGCCGCCGAAGCGAGGCGCCTGTGCAATTGCGCGACGTGCGCGGCCCATATTCAGGCCTTCTCTGCACAGCTGCGCAGGTGCTTCGTTCCGGCCTGTCTGGCGCAGAATAGCCTTCCGTTCAGCAGCGACCTACCAATCATGCAATCCATTTATCCTGCGCTCGTCACGCTCGCGGCCTACCTGATCGGCTCGCTCTCGTTCGCGGTGATCGTGAGCCGGCTGATGGGGCTGAACGACCCGCGCACCTACGGCTCGGGCAACCCGGGTGCGACCAACGTGCTGCGCTCAGGCAACAAGGCCGCAGCGGTGCTGACATTGGTGCTCGATGCACTGAAGGGCTTTGTGCCGGTTCTGCTCGTGAAGCTCTATGGCCCGCAGTTCGAGCTGGACGAAGGCACGCTGGCCCTTGTTGCGCTCGCCGCGTTTCTCGGCCATCTCTGGCCGGTGTTCTTCCGCTTCAAGGGCGGCAAGGGCGTGGCCACCGCCGCCGGTGTGCTACTCGGTCTGAACCCTTGGCTGGGCCTCGCGACGTTGGCGACCTGGGTCATCATCGCCGCGTTCACTCGCTACTCGTCGCTCGCGGCGCTGGTGGCTGCGGCGTTCGCGCCGTTCTATCAGGTGCTGATCTGGGGCAGTGGGCCGATTGCGGTGGCCGTCTTCGGGATGGGTGCGCTTCTGGTCTGGCGACACCGCGCGAACATCCAAAAGCTGCTGAACGGTACCGAAAGCAAGCTCGGGCAGAAGTCCACCGGTGCCGCACATGCGATCAAGACCGCGGCCCATCATTCGCACAAGCATTCACACAAGCATGGAGCCAAATCATGACCCAGGGACTGCGCCGATTCCACGTCGGCGATCGCATGTCAGAGATGACGATCCACAACGGCACGGTCTACCTCGCCGGCCAGGTCGCGGACGACGCGAGCCACGACATCCGCGGCCAGACCGCGCAGGTGCTGGAAGCCATCGACAAGCTCCTGACCGAGGCCGGCACCGACAAGGCGCACATTCTGCGCTGCCAGATCTTCATCAAGGACCTGGCCGACTTCGCGGCGATGAACGAGGTCTGGGAGGACTGGGTCGCACCAGGAGACGCACCGCCGCGGGCGACGGTGCAAGCCAATCTGGCGAAGCCGGAGTGGAAGATTGAAATGGTGGTGACCGCGGCGCTCTGAGTCGCGACGACGTGTCGCGCGTCAAGCCCCGGCCGAAGGGGTTGTCGTCTACTGGATGACGAGGCCGTCGACGAAGGCCTGGCAGTCGGTCTGGTACTTGTAGAAGATCGCCTGACCGGTCCAGCACATCAACTGTATGTTGCCCCGCGGGTCGTCGTAGTAGCGCGTGGCGAATTCGAAATCGAGTCCGCCGCGGCGTACCAGCATTCGCAGCGAACCGACCGCCTTGCCGCGCAGCGACTTGGTCTCCTCGGTGAGGACCTTGGGGTCGGCACCGGCGCTGGTGGCGTTCGACAGGATCACGTTGCGCAGAAAGGTCCTGGGTTGTGTCGTCTCTGGCTTGCGTCGATTTAGTAATTCAGGCCCATCGCGGCGCGCACGTCGCGCATCGTTGCGCGCGCCACGCCACGCGCCCGCTCGGTGCCAACCTCGAGGATCCAGTGCACCTGCTTCGGATTCGCGAGGTATTGCTCGGCGCGTTCGCGCCACGGCGCCTGCTCGCGCTGGATCGCTTCGATCACCGGCTTCTTGCAATCGAGGCAACCGATGCCGGCGGTGGTGCAACCCTCGCGTGCCCACGCTTGGGTCGACGCGTCCGAATACACCAGATGGAACTGCCACACCGGGCAGACATCCGGGTTGCCCGGATCAGTACGGTGCACGCGTGCCGGGTCGGTGGGCATGCGCTTGATCTTGCGCTCGACTTCGGCCGGCTCCTCGCGCATTGAGATGCCGTTGCCGTAGCTCTTGCTCATCTTCGCGCCGTCCAGGCCGGGTAGCTTCTTCACCTCGGTGTGCAGCGCCTGCGGCTCGTGCAGGATGGCCTTGCCGGTGCCTCGCAGATAGCCCTCGAGGCGCTCGCGGTCGGAGGCACTGAGCGCGCCGCTGCCGTCGATCAGTGCGCGCGTCTGTGCCAGAAGCTCCTCGCCGCCGGATTGCTGGAAGGTCTTGCGCGCGGTCTCGAACGCCTTCGCGTCCGTTTTGCTCATCTTCTTCACGACCGCCTTCGCGAGTTCGTCGAAGTTGGTCTCGCGCCCGTATAGGTGGTTGAAGCGGCGCGCGACTTCGCGCGTCAGCTCGACGTGCGAGGACTGGTCTTCACCGACCGGCACGAAAGCTGCCTTATAGATCAGGATGTCGGCCGCCTGCAGCAGAGGATAGCCGAGGAAGCCGTAGGTCGCGAGGTCGCGGTCCTTCAGCTTGTCGATCTGGTCCTTGTAGGTCGGCACGCGCTCGAGCCAGCCCAGCGGCGTGCCCATTGCGAGCAGAGTGAACAGTTCGGCGTGTTCGGGCAGGCGGCTTTGCATGAAGATTGTCGCGCGCTCGGGGTCGATGCCAGCGGCGAGCCAGTCGATCACCATGTCGTAGACATAGCGCTCCATCACGCCGCGCTCTTCGTAGTGCGTGGTCAGCGCGTGCCAGTCGGCGACGAAGTAGAAGCACTCGAAGTCGTCCTGCATGCGCACCCAGTTCTTCAGCGCGCCGTGGTAATGACCGAGGTGCAGGGCGCCGGTCGGGCGCATTCCGGAGAGGACACGTTGCTTCATGCGGCGGAATTGTAGGGGGCTACACTGCGCGCCCTGTGAAGCGAATCGTCATCCTAATCTCGGGCCGGGGCTCGAACCTGAAAGCCATCGTGCGCGCCTGCGCGAGCGAGGGCTGGATGGCGCGCGTCGTCGCGGTCGTCAGCAACCGCGCGGACGCGCCAGGGCTGGAGTTCGCGCGCCAGCACGGCATCGCAAGCGCGGTCGTCGATCACACCGGGTTTGACACGCGCGACTCGTTCGACACCGAGCTTGCGCGGGTGATCGATGGCTTCGAGCCCGACGTGATCGCGCTCGCCGGCTTCATGCGCATCCTGACCGACGCATTCGTCGCGCGCTTCGAGGGGCGGTTGATCAACGTGCATCCCTCGCTGCTGCCGGCGTTCACCGGCTTGCAGACGCACCGCCGCGCCATCGAGGCCGGCTGCAAGCTGGCTGGGGCGACGGTCCACTTCGTCACGCCGACGCTGGACCACGGCCCAATCATCGCGCAGGCCGTCGTGCCAGTGCTGCCCGACGACACGCCGCACACGCTGTCCGCGCGCGTGCTCGAACGCGAGCATCTGCTGTATCCGCTCGCGGTGCGTTGGCTCGTGCAAGACCTGCTGATCCGCGACGGCAACGTGGTGACGCATCGGCACGGCGAGTCGCAGCTGCTGCGCTAAAACAGGCTCGCCGCGATATTGATCGTGAACGCGAGGATGGTGGTGTTGAAGGCGAACGACAGCACCGACTGCAGCAGTACGAGGCGACGCATCGGCCGGTTCGTGATCGATACGTCGGCGGTCTGCGAGGCGACCGCGATGGTGAACGCGAAGTACAGGAAGTCGGCGTAGTCGGGCTTGAAGGTCTGGTCAGGTTCGGGGAACATCAACCCGCCGCCGTGAGCGGTGCGGTAGTAGAGGCTGGCGTAGTTGAGCGCGAATAGCGTGGGCAGCAGCAGCCACGAACCGGTGACGGTGGCCAGCGCGAACAGCACATGCGGCAGCGCATTGTGCGCACCCGGGCTCTTGGCGGCCGCCAACTCGATCACGATCGCGACGATACTGACCACGGCGGCGAGGATCGCGAGCGTCAGCACCACAGCGGCCCCCTCGGCCTGTTCGATCGCGCTGCGGCGCAGGTGGTCGTGATCGGCCCGCAGCATCATGATCACGATCAGCAGCAAAAACAGCCAGACGCCGACGTTCCAGCCAAGCAGCGAGCGCGTCACGGAGTGATCGATGCCCGGCGCCAGCAGGGCCACGACGATGCCGATGGCAGCGCAAATGAATAGGCGCGGACGCGTCCGGATGTGTCTGACGACGCGGCTCATGGCGTGTCGATGCGGGTGAAGCGTGGCTGGACGCTACCGGCCATGGCTACGGATTCGAAGAACATCGCGTGCGGCCGCACCCACCAGCCGCTCGCGTTGTAGAGCGGTCGATAGACGACCAGCGGTTCGTGGGTCTCGCTGTGGCGGGCGACGGCGATGACTTCGTATTCACCGCCCTTGTAGTGGCGGTAGCGGCCCAGCGGTGTCGTCGGCAACGGTGGCAGGTCCATGTTTTGCATGGGCCAAGGATAATCCCGCGATGCACCCGAACGCCTTGCTCGAACTCTCGACCGAACTCATCCACCGCGTGTTGCAGCTGCAGCACCCCGCGGACGGCGTCGTCTCCGACTTCTTTCGCCAGCACCGCACGCTCGGCAGCCGCGAGCGCCACACGCTGGCAGAGACCACCTATGCGGTGCTGCGCCAGCGCCCGCTGTACCAGCACTTGGCGCAGTCGGGCAAGGGTGAGATGGAGCGGCGTCTGGCGGTCCTTGCGTGGCAGGGCAACGAGGGCTTTCTGCGCGCTGCGCTGAGCGAGACTGAGCAGCAGTGGCTCGCGCAAGTGAGCACGGTCGATCGCGCGGCGCTGCCCGAGAAGCTGCGCCACAACTTGCCGGAATGGCTGGCGGAAATCCTGCAAGCCGCACACGGCGACGAGTTTTGGCCGCTGGTCGAGGCGATGAACAGCGGCGCCGGGCTCGATCTGCGGGTCAACACGTTCAAGGCCAAGCGCGACGATGTGCATGCCGCGTTCAAGGCTGAAGGCATCGAGGCTGTGCCCACACCGTATTCGCCGCTGGGGCTGCGCGTCCAGGGCAAGCCGGCACTGCACAAGCTCGACGTGTTCATGCGCGGCGACGTGGAAGTGCAGGACGAAGGCAGTCAGTTGCTCGCGCTGATGGTCGGCGCAAAACGCGGTGAGATGGTTGCCGACTTTTGCGCCGGCGCCGGTGGCAAAACGCTCGCGCTCGGTGCCGAGATGCGCAACACCGGGCGGCTGTATGCGTTCGATACCTCGGGCCACCGGCTCGCATCGCTGAAGCCGCGGCTCGCACGAAGCGGCTTGTCGAACGTCTACCCGGCGCAGATCGCCCACGAGCGCGACGAGCGCATCAAGCGGCTCGCGGGAAAACTTGATCGCGTACTGGTCGATGCGCCGTGTTCGGGCCTGGGAACACTGCGCCGCAATCCGGATCTGAAATGGCGCCAGTCGCCTCAATCGGTCGAGGAATTGCGCGTCAAGCAGACGGCGATCCTGGCCAGCGCCGCGCGCCTGCTCAAGCCAGGCGGCCGGCTGGTCTACGCGACCTGCAGCCTACTCGACGCCGAGAATGAAGAGATCGCGCAGGCCTTCACGGTCGAGCGCGAGCGCGATTTCAAGGTTATGCCGGCGCTGGAGGCGCTCGACAGGGCGCATGTGGCACAGGCCAGTACCTTGGTGCGGGGCGATTTCCTTCGCCTGTGGCCGCATCGTCACGGCACAGATGGATTCTTCGCGGCGGTGTGGGAACGACGCTGATGAGCGCAACTTGTCGCCAGAAGCCGGCTTGCCGGCATTTACTGTCGAGGCTTGAGATGGCGCAAACAGGCGTCATCTATCCCATCATTTCATAGGGCTTTGGGGGCGCCCAGTCCCGTACAATCTAGGACCTGCATGTTTAGCGGGCTCAAAGGTACAAATGGATTCGTTGATGCTGGTTTGGGATGCACTGATCAACCTGCTGGCCAATGGCCTGCTCGGAGCGGCTTGGTGGCAGGTGCTGCTGTTCGCGCTGGTTGCCACGCACATCACGATCGCGTCGGTCACGATCTTCCTGCACCGCGCGCAGGCGCACCGCGCCCTTGAACTGCACGCGCTGCCGTCGCACTTTTTTCGGCTCTGGCTGTGGCTGACGACCGGCATGGTGACCAAGGAGTGGACAGCGATCCACCGCAAGCACCACGCCAAATGTGAAACCGAAGACGACCCGCACAGCCCGCAGACGCGTGGGATCAAGGCGGTGTTGCTGACCGGCAGCGAGATGTACCGCACCGAAGCGAAGAACGCCGAGACGCTCGAAAAGTTCGGGCATGGCACGCCGGACGACTGGATCGAGCGCAACCTGTACACCCGCTACAGCTGGCAGGGCGTCGGCGTGATGCTGCTGATCGATCTGGGGCTCTTTGGCGCGATCGGCGCGGCCGTCTGGGCGCTGCAGATGGCGTGGATTCCGATCACCGCCGCGGGCATCATCAACGGCATCGGACACTGGTGGGGTTACCGCAACTTCGAGGCCGCCGACGCGTCGACCAATATCTCGCCGTGGGGCATCATCATCGGTGGCGAAGAACTGCACAACAACCACCACACCTATCCGACATCGGCCAAGCTGTCGGTCAAGCCCTACGAGTTCGATATCGGCTGGGCCTACATCCGTGGCCTTGAGATGCTGGGTTTGGCCAAGGTGCGCAAGACGGTGCCGCTGCTTAAGCTCGGTGCGGTCAAGCCGGTCGCCGACGACCAGACGCTCGAGGCGATCATCGCGAACCGCTACGAGGTTATGGCCAAGTACGCGCGCAATCTGCGTCATGCGGCGCAGGTCGAAATCGAGCGGCTGAAGTCAGAAGGTGCTGCGAGTGCCGGCCGACTGGCAGACATGCAACTGGCCAAGCGCTGGCTGCATCGCGACGAAGACAAGATCCCGACGGCGGTGAAGGCTCAGGTCGCCCAGGCCGTCGAACACAGCCCGCGGCTGGCCAAATTGGTCTTGATGCGCGAAGAGCTGCGCTTGCTGTGGACCCGCACCAATGTGTCGGCTGAACAGCTGGTGGTCGACCTGCAGGCTTGGTGCAAGAACGCCGAAGAGAGTGGCATTGCGGCGCTGCAAGAGTTCGCGCTGAAGCTGCGCGCCGCCAAGGCCTAGTGCCTTCAAAAAGAACGCCTTCGGCAGAAGACGATAGCGGTGCTGCTTTGCGGCCCCTTGTCTTTTGCGGTCGGCAACAAAAAACCCGCCAACGGCGGGTTTTTTGTTGCTCACTCGAAGCGAGTGCTTATCTCAGCTTCGTTTCCTTGTAGGTCACGTGCTTGCGTGCCTTCGGGTCGAACTTGATCATTTCCAGCTTTTCGGGCGTGGTCTTCTTGTTCTTGTCGGTCGTATAGAAGTGACCGGTTCCGGCGCTGGATTCCAGCTTGATCTTTTCGCGTCCGCCTTTTGCCATGATCGTTCTCCTTAGATTTCGCCGCGAGCGCGCAGGTCGACGAGAACCTTCTCGATGCCCACCTTGTCGATCAGTCGCAGAGCCGCGTTGGTGATGCGCAGCCGCACCCAGCGGTTTTCGGCCTCGACCCAGAAACGGCGGTACTGCAAATTGGGCAGGAACCGACGCTTGGTTTTGTTGTTCGCGTGGGAGACATTGTTCCCCACCATCGGGCGCTTGCCCGTGACTTGACAGACGCGTGCCATGACGCTTCTCCAATAAAAATGTGCCTGAATTTCGGCAAAGACTTCGATTATAGCCCGATTTTGTCGGCAGCTACTGCTGTTCGAGGAAGCGCTGGGCGTCCAGCGCCGCCATGCATCCAGTGCCGGCGCTGGTGATGGCCTGGCGATAGACATGATCCTGCACGTCACCTGCGCCGAACACGCCCGGCACGCTGGTCATCGTCGCCATGCCTGACAGGCCGCTCTGGGTGACCAGGTAGCCGTCCTTCATCTCGAGCTGGCCCTTGAAGATGTCGGTATTGGGCTGGTGGCCGATCGCGATGAAGCAGCCTGTGAGTTGGATCTCCGAGCCGCCTTCGCCCTGCGTGCTCTTGAGGCGAACGCCGGTCACGCCCGAGGCGTCGCCCATCACTTCGTCGAGCGTGTTCCACAGGTGCAATTGCATTTTGCCTTCGGCGACCTTGGCGTGCAGCTTGTCGACCAGGATTGCCTCGGCGCGAAACTTGTCGCGGCGGTGGATAAGATGCACCTTGGACGCGATGTTGGACAGGTAGAGTGCTTCCTCGACCGCGGTGTTGCCCCCGCCGACCACGCAGACTTCCTGGCCGCGGTAGAAGAACCCGTCGCAGGTCGCGCAGCCGCTGACGCCGCGGCCCATGAAGGCTTCTTCAGACGGCAACCCTATGTACTTGGCCGATGCGCCCGTGGCGATGATCAGCGCGTCGCAGGTGTAAGTGCCCGAGTCGCCGGTGAGCGCGAACGGGCGCCGGCTCAGGTCCACCGTGTTGATGTGATCGAACACGATCTCGGTGTTGAAGCGCTCGGCATGCTTCTGGAAGCGCTGCATCAGGTCCGGTCCCATGACGCCGTCGACATCGGCGGGCCAGTTGTCGACGTCGGTCGTGGTCATCAGTTGACCGCCTTGGGCGATGCCGGTGATCAGCATCGGCTTGAGGTTGGCGCGTGCCGCATAGACCGCGGCGGTATAGCCGGCGGGGCCCGAGCCGAGAATCAGCACGTGGGCATGTTTGTTGGTGTTGCTCATGAGGAATGTGAGGACAGGTCTTGTGGCCGGGGTGCGCGCGCGCGGGGGTCCGCCTTGAGGCATTAGTCTGACATGGGGACGATTCCGGCTGACGTACAAGCCTTTAATGGTGACAATAGCCAAATTGTAGACAGCAGCCTCATAAATTTTTCAGGCCGCCCGTGGCAGGGCATTGACAACATCAAAACGAAAGGCAACACCGCATGGCAATGCTTTCCAATCTCGACCTGATCCGGCGAGTGCCGCTGTTTTCGCTGCTCACAAACGACCAGGCCCAAGGCATCGCCGACAGCGTCGTGAAGCGTCGCTTCCGGCGCGGCGAGATCGTCGTCGAACACAACAAGAAATCCAACGCCCTTTTCATCCTGCTGACCGGTCGTGCCCGCGTGCTGACGGCCGACTCGCGTGGCCGCGAGGTCATCTTGGCCGTGCTGCAACCGGGTGACTACGTCGGTGAAATGAGCCTGATCGACAACGAGCCGCATTCGGCCACGGTGCGCGCCGAGGTCCAGACCGACATGCTGATCCTCGGCCGCGCCGAGTTCGCGCGCTGCCTGCCCGAGAACTCGAGCCTGTCGTACGCGATCATGCGCGGCCTGGTGCAGCGCCTGCGCAGCGCCGACCGTCAGATCGAATCGCTGGCCCTGCTCGACGTCTATGGCCGCGTTGCGCGCACGCTGCTCGACATGGCCGAGATGGAAGGCGAGCTCAAGATGATCCGCAACAAGGTCTCGCGCCAGGATCTGGCTAAGGTCGTCGGTGCGTCGCGCGAGATGGTCAGCCGAGTCATGAAAGATCTGGAAGAGCGCGGCATGATCCAGACCCAGGAAAACGGCTCGGTGATCATCAAGGAACAGCTGACCTCCTGATCACCCGATCGGCCACAATCCGCCGATGACCTTTCCTCTCGGCTCGCTCCGCTCCGACGGAGCCACCAATGCCTTCGGCGCCGCGTCCGGCCGCAGCCCCGCGGCGGCACATTCGCCGGCGGGTTGGCGCGCGCAGCTGACGCTGCTCGTCACCGGCGTGCTGTGGCTGCTCGCGGTACTCGCGCTGGCCACGCACAACGCGGCCGACCCGGCGTTCTCGACCTCCGGCAGTGCGAGCGTCGTGCTGAACAAGGCGGGTGCGATCGGGGCCTGGTTCTCCGATCTTGCGTACTTTGTGTTCGGTTACTCGGTCTGGTGGGCCGCAGCGGTCGCGCTGCGCGCGTGGCTGGGCGCGCTTGCAGATGCGCTGCGCAGCGATTCGTCGGCCCCCCATCTGCCCGCGACGGCGTCGCGCCCGGTGTGGCTGCTCTGGGTCGGGCTGGCACTGTTGCTGGCTGCGAGCTCGTCGCTCGAGTGGACGCGCCTGTACCAGTGGGAGGCGCACGTCGCCGGTGGCCATGCGGGCGGAGCGATTGGCTACACGCTGGGGGCCTGGACGCAGAACCTCCTGGGCTTCGCCGGATCCGGCGTGTTCTGGATCGCGGCCCTCGTGGCCGGCGTTGCACTGGCGCTGCGCTTTTCGTGGCTGCGCCTGTCCGAGCGCATCGGCGCGTGGGTCGAGTCGCTTCGCGAGAAGCGTGTCGAACGCATCGAGCGTGCCGAGGACGCCCGTGTCGGCAAGAAGGCGCTGCGTGAGCGCGAGGTCATTGTCGACGTCGAACACCGGCTCCACGAAGATCACCTGCCGGTCGTGATCGAGGCGCCGGTGGTCGAGGTACCCAAGAGCGCGCGCGTCGTGAAGGAACGCCAGAAGCCGCTGTTCTCTGAGCTTGCCGATACCAAGCTGCCGCAGGTCGACCTGCTCGACTCGGCACCCGGACGCACCGAGACGGTTTCGCCCGAGACGCTCGAAATGACCTCGCGTCTGATCGAGAAGAAGCTGAAGGATTTTGGCGTCGAGGTGCGCGTGGTCGCGGCCTCGCCGGGCCCGGTGATCACGCGCTACGAGATCGAGCCGGCGGTCGGCGTGAAAGGCTCGCAGGTCATGAACCTGTCGAAAGACCTGGCGCGCTCGCTGAGTCTAGTGAGCATCCGCGTCGTCGAGACCATCCCTGGAAAGACGACGATGGCGCTCGAGCTGCCGAACCCGAAGCGACAGACGATCCGCTTGTCGGAGATCCTCGGCTCGACGGTGTACAACGACGCGTCCTCACAGCTCACGATGGGCTTGGGCAAGGACATCGTAGGCAATCCCGTAGTCGCCGACCTGGCGAAGATGCCGCATTGCCTCGTCGCCGGCACCACCGGCTCGGGCAAGTCGGTCGGCATCAACGCGATGATCCTGAGCCTGCTGTACAAGGCCGAGGCGCGCGACGTGCGCCTGATCCTGATCGACCCGAAGATGCTCGAGATGAGCGTCTACGAAGGCATCCCGCACCTGCTGTGCCCAGTCGTCACCGACATGAAGCTGGCCGCCAACGCGCTCAACTGGGGCGTAGGCGAGATGGAGCGCCGCTACAAGCTGATGAGCAAGATGGGCGTGCGCAACCTGTCGGGCTACAACAAAAAGATCGCGGACGCGGCCGAGCGCGGCGAGCTGATTCCGAACCCTTTCAGCCTCACGCCAGAACAGCCCGAGCCGCTTGCGCGCCTGCCCAATATCGTGATCGTGATCGACGAGCTCGCCGACCTGATGATGGTCATCGGCAAGAAGATCGAGGAGCTGATTGCGCGGCTGGCGCAGAAGGCGCGCGCCTGCGGCATCCACCTGATCCTGGCGACGCAGCGACCCAGCGTCGACGTGATCACCGGCCTGATCAAGGCCAACATCCCGACGCGTCTGAGCTTCCAGGTCAGCAGCAAGATCGACTCGCGCACTATCCTCGACCAGATGGGCGCCGAGGCATTGCTCGGCATGGGCGACATGCTCTACATGCCCTCTGGTACCGGCTTCCCGATCCGCGTGCACGGCGCATTCGTCAGCGACGACGAAGTGCACCGCGTGGTCAGCTACCTGAAGACCCAGGGCGAGCCCAACTACATCGACGGCATTCTCGAAGGCGGCGTGCTCGATGGCGACGCCGGCGACGTTCTCTCGGGCGAGGGCGGCGTGATGGGCGGCGGCGAAGGCGACGCGCTGTACGACAACGCGGTGGCGGTCG
>JANYBE010000246.1 GCA_025360945.1 Rhizobacter sp.
GACGACCAGCCCGGCTACACGGTGGTGGAAATCATGCACAAGGCGCTGGCGCCACAGACCGATCCGCACAAGGTGCGCGGCATGTACATCATGGGCGAGAACCCGGCCATGAGCGACCCCGACCTGAACCATGCGCGCCACGCACTGGCCAGTCTGGAACACCTGGTCGTGCAGGACATTTTCATGACCGAAACCGCCTGGCTGGCTGACGTGGTGCTGCCGGCAACGGCCTGGCCGGAAAAAACCGGCACCGTCAGCAACACCGACCGCATGGTGCAACTTGGCAAGCAGGCCGTCGAGCCACCGGGCCAGGCCAAACCCGATCTGTGGATCATCCAGCAGATCGCACAACGTATGGGTTTGAACTGGCACTATTCAGGTGAACACAACGGCGTCGCAGAAGTATTCGAGGAGATGCGTCAGGCCATGCACACCGCCATCTCGGGCATTACCTGGGAGCGGCTGGAGCGCGAATCCAGCGTGACCTACCCCTGCCTGAGCGCTGATGATCCAGGCCAGTCCACGGTGTTTATCGACAGCTTTCCGACCGCAGATGGCCGTGTCAGGCTGGTGCCAGCCGACATCATTCCTGCCAACGAGCGGCCAGATGTCGACTACCCGTTTGTGCTCATCACCGGTCGCCAGCTCGAGCACTGGCATACCGGCAGCATGACGCGCCGTGCCAGCGTGCTCGATGCACTCGAGCCGCACGCGACCGCGTCGATGAACGGTGCTGATCTGGCCGACATGGCGATGCATCCCGGCGACGTGGTCACGCTGCGCTCGCGCCGCGGCGAGATCAGTTTGCATGTGCGTCGCGACGATGGCACGCCGCGCGGTGCGGTATTCGTGCCGTTCGCGTACTACGAGGCTGCCGCCAACTTGATGACCAACGCCGCGCTCGATCCGTTTGGCAAGATCCCCGAGTTCAAGTACTGCGCCGTGCAGGTGCTGGCCGGTGGCACGACGACCGCCGGCGGCGGGTATGGCACCGGCGCGAGCTGAACCCGGCGACCGCGTGCGCATGACGCACGCGAGCGCGCCGCTCACGCAGGCGATCGAGGTGCTCGACGAGTTCGGCGCGACACGCCGGATCGCGGTTCCCGCCGAGCGGGCGCTGACGGTGTTCGTCGATAAGCGCGAGCTCGTCACGCTGATGACCTTGGGGGCTGCGCCCGAGCTGCTGGTGCTGGGCTATCTGCGCAACCAGCGCCTGGTCGAGTCGGTGGACGACATCGCCTCGGTCACGGTCGACTGGGACGTGAACGCCGCGGCCGTGAAGACCCGCGCGGGCATCGAACGCTTCGACGAGAAGACCGCCAAGCGCGTCGTCACGACCGGTTGCGGCCAGGGCACGGTGTTCGGCGACCTGATGGGCGAGCTCGACTCCATCCGCTTGCCCTCGGCCGACGAGCCCTCGGCGCGCATCAGCCAGAGTGCGCTGTACGGGCTGCTGAACGCGATGCGAATCCAGGAGAGCACCTACAAATCGGCCGGCTCGGTGCACGGCTGCGCGCTGTTCCGGCGGGACGAACTGCTGATGTTCGTCGAGGACGTGGGTCGGCACAACGCGATCGACACGATCGCCGGCTGGATGTGGTTGAACGATGTGAGCGGCGGCGACAAGATCTTCTACACAACCGGGCGGCTGACCAGCGAGATGGTCATCAAGTCGGCGCAGATGGGCGTGCCCATCGTCGTCTCGCGCAGCGGTATCACGCAGATGGGGCACCAGCTTGGGGTGCAACTCGGCCTTGCGCTGTTTGGCCGGGCGATGAACAAGCACTTCATCTGCTACAGCGGCCTGGCGCGCTTCGATTCGCAGCCGGAGCCGGCGCGGGCGATCACCGGCGCCGTGCAGGGCTAGTTCGCGCGGTGTGGGGCGCGGATTGACAGACTGCTATCGATGGGGACATCGGAGCACATTGCCCGATGTCGGCTCGATTCAAGCCTTGCAGCCTCAATCGCTCGCGAGCCTGAAGACCGCCACGGTCTGCACGAGTTGCTGGGCCTGCAGCTTCAGGCTTTCCGCCGCAGCAGCGCTTTCCTCGACCAACGCGGAATTCTGTTGTGTGGCCTGATCCATCTGCGTGACGGCCTCGCCGACCTGCGCCACACCCGTGCTTTGCTCGGACGTCGCCGCGCTGATCTCGCCCATGATGTCGGCGACGCGGCGGATTGCCGTGACGATCTCGGTCATGGTCACGCCGGCCTGATCGACCAGCGCCGTGCCCTCGTCGACCCGTTCGACGCTGGCGGAGATCAGTGACTTGATCTCCTTGGCCGCTTCGGCACTACGCTGCGCCAGGTTTCGCACCTCGGAGGCGACCACGGCGAAGCCGCGTCCGTGTTCACCGGCGCGTGCCGCTTCGACCGCAGCATTGAGCGCCAGGATGTTCGTCTGGAAGGCAATGCCATCGATGACGCCGATGATGTCGACGATCTTCTTGGAGCTGTCGTTGATGCCCTTCATGGTCCCGACGACCTGGTTCACCACTTCGCCGCCTCTGATGGCCACCGTGCTGGCACCGAGTGCCAGTTGATTGGCCTGCCTGGCGTTGTCGGCGTTCTGGCGCACCGTCGAGCCGAGTTCCTCCATCGACGCGGCGGTCTCCTCCAGTGAAGCCGCCTGCTGTTCGGTGCGGGCGCTCAGATCGTTGTTGCCCGACGAAATCTGCGCCGAGGCCGTCGCCACGCTCTCCGAGTTCTGGCGAACGTTGGCGACCACCTTGGACAGGCTTCTCTGCATGTCGTTGAGTGCACTGAGCAACTGCGCGAATTCGTCGTTGCCTCGCACACTGATTGGCACCGACAGGTTGCCAGCGGCGATCGCACGCGTGACGTCCAGTGCACGGTTGACCGGCCCGCTGATGCAGCGGCTGAACCACACGCCAATACCGAGCCCCGCACAGCACAGCGTGGCCATGACGAACAGACTGATCAGGGTGGCGCGCTTGCCGTCGGCGGCGGCTTGTTCGGATACGGTATTGCTCTCGGCCTCGATCCTGTTGCCGGCCTCGTCGAGCAGCTTTGCCGGCTCGCGGTCCATGCCGTGCACGGCCTCGTCGCCGGCCGTCGGGTCGAACTTGGCGGCCTTGAAGGCTTCCAGCCCCTTGCGGTAGCCCTCGCCCATCTTGCTGTGCGCCTGCGCGAACTTGTCGACCAGCGCCCGGCTCTGGCCTTGCGGCAGTGCGTCGTGCAACTTCCTGGCCTTCTCGGCCACACCGCGCTCTTCCTTTTCGAAGGCGGCCCAGTGCTTTTCCAGCGCCTTTGCATCCTTGCCCCGCAGCAGCGTGTTTTTCCACTCCTGTACCTGCACCTTGAAGCCAACCAGCATGTCGTTCACGACGCGCTCGTTCGCAGTGTTGTCGTGCACGGTCGTGGCGTAGGTGTTGAGCGAGCCGTTCAGGCTGCGGATGCCGAAAAGCGCTGCGGCCACGACGAGCAGCAGTGCGGCGGCAAAGGTCAACGGGAGTTTGAAGCTGAGTTTCATGGCTTTGTCTCGCATGGCTAAATGTTTGGCGGAACTCCCGCCGGACGCTGACAGGCGCCCGCGGGTTCCACAAACGGATTAACCGCGATCAAGCGACACTTGCATGGGTCAAAAAACATGCGAATCGTCTATAAATGTATCTGTACACTTACAAGTACATGAAGTCGCTTGCGATGACCGGCGAGGTCATATGGCAAGCCACGTCTTGGGGCTCTGCGGCCGAGTCGGTGGTACAACACGGTCCGGTATCCGTTGCTCGGCGCTTTCACGCGGGCCACCGTGCCGCCCACCCCCACCAACACGAGATCGACATGAGCGCAGACAAAGACCGTGGCATTCGCCGCCAGAAGCAAAAGCGGGCGAAGGACATCAAGAGGCAGCACCGACAGCAGCGCGCGCCGGTCGGTACGACGCCGAAGCCATCAAAGCAGCAAGCGGCGTAGGCCAGGCTTCCGGTCAGATCAGGCCGTCGAACGGCAGCACGTCGACCAGTTCGCCGGCCACGATACTGCCCCGCGCGTGCGGCAGCACGACGAGGCCGTTAGCCTCGCTCATGCTGCGCAGGATGCCCGAGCCCTGCGAGCCGGTGAGACGCACCTGCCATTCGCCGCTGCCGGCCACCCGCGTGACGATGCCACGCTGGTACTCCGTGCGGCCTGGCTTCTTGCGGATGTCCTCAACGCTCGCGGCGCGCAGCAGCGGCATCGGCGGCGCGATGGCGCCGCTCATCGCGAGCAGCGCGTCGCGCACCAGCGCATAGAACGTGACCATCACCGCGACCGGGTTGCCGGGCAGGCCGAACAGCACGGCGTGGTGGCCGGTGCCGGCTGGGTCGGAGGCGATGCGGCCGATCGCCATCGGGCGTCCCGGACGCATCGCGATGCGCCAGAACAGCACATCGCCGAGTTCGGCCATCACCTGCTTGGTGTGATCTGCCTCGCCGACGCTCACGCCGCCCGAGGTGATCACCGCATCGGCATGGCGCGCCGCGCTCGTGAACGCGGCCTTCAGCGCCTCGGGCTCGTCCCGCACCACGCCCATGTCGATCAGCTCGACCACGCCCAGCTTTTGCAGCATTGCCCACAGCGTGTAGCGGTTGCTGTCGTAGACGCAGCCGGCAGGAAGCGGCTCGCCGATCGAGCGCAACTCGTCGCCGGTCGAGAAGAAGGCCACGCGCAGACGTCGCAGTACCGCCACCTCGCCCTGACCGAGCGAGGCAAGCAAGCCGATGTCGGCTGGGCGCAGGACACGGCCGGCGGCCAGTGCGACTTCGCCCACCGCGAGGTCTTCTCCTGCGTGGCGGCGGTTGTCGCCGGGGCGCACGACGCCGGCGGGGATGCGAACGCTGCTGCCCTCGACCTGGACGAACTCCTGAGGCACGACCGTGTCCAGCCCGGCCGGCATCACGGCGCCGGTCATGATGCGCACGCATTCGCCGGCCCCCGCGCGCGCGGTCTCGGCCTGCCCCGCGAAGCCGCTGCCGCAGACGCGCAGCACGCAAGGCGCGTCGGCGGCGAGGTCGGTGCCGCGCAGCGCGTAGCCGTCCATCGCCGAGTTGTCGTGCGCGGGCACGTCGATGCCGGAGACAAGGTCGTGCGCCAGCACGCGCCCGAGTGCACTGCGCAGCGCCAGTGTCTCGAACGCGTGCACGCGCGGCACGAGGCGCGCGATGAACTCCTGTGCCTGCGCGACCGGCAACGACTTCGGGTCGTAGCCATTAACGCAGGAGGCGATCTCCTGCAGCGACGGGGGCAATGTGGTCTCAGCCATGCTGCTGTAACTGCTTCAGTTCGTCCAGAGTGTTGGCGTTTGCGAAGGCCTGCGCGTCGTCGAACGGCACGTTCACGCAGCGGTGCTGCGCCGTCCACTTGTCGATCTTGCGCTGGCCGCTTTGCGTGAAGCGGACCAGGCTGTCGCGCAGACCGGTCTTCATCAAGCAGAACACCGGCTGAACCTGCAGCGCATCCCCCTCACGCGTGGCTGCCATCGCGATCTCGGCATCGTGCTCGAGCAGCGCGTGCACGAGGCGCTGCACCAGATCGTCGGGGAACAGCGGTGAGTCGCAGGGCACGGTCACTAGGTAGGGCGTGTCGCAATGCGCCAGCCCTGCGAGAAAACCCGACAGCGGGCCAGCGTACTCGGTATTGGCGTCGGGCCAGACCGGCACGCCAAAGGCCGCGTAGGCATCGAGGTTGCGGTTCGCATTGATCATCAGCGCGCCGACCTGCGGCACCAGGCGCCTGAGCGCGTGCTGGGCCAGCGGCACGCCGGCGTGGACTTGCAGGCCCTTGTCGACACCGCCCATGCGGCTGCCGCGGCCGCCGGCCAGGACCAGGCCGGTGATGTGCTGTCTGGCGATCATCAGGCGAGTGTAGTCAGCGGTTTGCGTTGGGAAAGAACAATTGCTCACCGCCGATCTTGTAGGCCGCGATCATGGCCTGGCCGTCGGCCGAGACGATCCAATCCGAGAACGCTTGCGCGAGCTCGGTCTTGGTGTGCGGATGCTTCGCCGGGTTCACCACGATCACGCCGTACTGGTTGAACAGCCGCGTGTCGCCCTGGACCAGGATCGCGAGCGAGCCGCGGTTCTTGAACGTGAGCCAGGTGCCACGGTCGGCGAGCACGTAGGCTTCGGCGCTTGATGCAATGTTCAGCGCCGGGCCCATGCCGCAGCCGCAGGCGCGGTACTCGAACGGGCGGGCAGGCGATTTGACAGCAGGGTCATCGACGCCCGCGATCTTCCAGTAGCGCAACTCGGCTGCATGCGTGCCGCTCTTGTCGCCGCGCGAGACGAATGCGGCGCGCGAGGTGGCCAACTTGCTCAGTGCGGCGACCACGTCCTGCCCCTTCACGCCGGCCGGGTCGGCAACCGGGCCGATCAGCACGAAGTCGTTGTACATCACGGCGCGGCGCGCCAGGCCGAATCCCTCGGCGACGAACTTCTCTTCGGCCGGCTGGTCGTGCACGAACAGGATGTCGGCGTCGCCGCGCCGGCCCATGTCCAGCGCCTGGCCGGTGCCTTGCGCGACGACGCGCACGTCGATGGCGGTCGCTTTCTTGAACGCCGGCAGCAGGTGCGCGAACAGGCCCGATTGCTCGGTGCTGGTGGTTGAGGCCATCACGATGCTGCGCTCCTGCGCCAGCGCAAGCATCGTCATCAACGTCAGTGCCGCGAACAGCGCGGTCTTCGTCACACGTCCCACTTCAGATCTCCCTTCAGGAACAGTTCGGCTCGCGAATCCAGATGCTCCTGGAAGAAGCGCGCGGTCGGAAGGTCGGCGCGGATGAGGCCCTGATCGAGATAGACCACGCGCGTCGCCATGCGTTTGGCCTGGCCCAGGTTGTGGGTGCTCATCACCAGCGTCATGCCTTCGGTCGCGAAAGACGCCAGCATGGCTTCGACTTCCTTCTTGGCCGACGGGTCGAGGTTGGCCGTGGGTTCGTCCAGGAACAGCACATCGGGCCGCACTGCCCAAGCGCGTGCCAGTGCGAGCCGCTGCTGCTGGCCGCCCGACAGGGCGCGCGCCGCCCGGGCGCTGAGCGCGCTCAGCCCGGCGCGCTGCAAGGCCTGCAGCGCGCGCTCGGCACGTTCGGCCGCGGGCACGCCCGCGAGCCACAGCGCCAGGCGCAAGTTGTTGCGGACCGATAGGCGCAGCATGAAAGGGCGCTGGAACACCATCACCTGCATTGCACCCTCAGCCTGGACCGTGCGCCTGCCCGTGTGCGGCAGCAGACCGTGCAAGGCCTGCAGCAAGGTGGTCTTGCCCGAGCCGTTGGCACCGATCAGCGCGATGAAGTCGCCGCGACAAACCTGCAGCGCCACGTCGCGCAGCGCCGTGACGCTGCCAAAACGCACGCCCACGCCGTCAAGCGCGAGGATGGTCTTCATCGGGCGCCGGCCAGCGCGCTGCCCTGAACGCGCTGCGCTGCGCCGATCAGGACGTTGATCGCGCCGATGATCGCGAGCAGCACCAGGCCGAGCGCGAGCGCCAGCGGCAGATCGCCCTTGCTGGTCTCCAGCGCGATCGTGGTCGTCATGACACGCGTGAGGCCGTCGATATTGCCGCCGACGATCATCACCGCGCCGACCTCGGAAACGGCGCGCCCGAAGGCCGTCAGCAGGATGGTCGCGACCGCCCAGCGTTCATGCGGCAGCATGAGCAGCGCGGCGGTGAACGGCCGTGCACCCATCGAGCGCAACTGGTCGCCGCCATCACGCAGGCTGTCACTCACCAGCTGGCGCGCCAGTGCCGCGATCACCGGCAGCACCAGCACTGTCTGCGCGATCACCATCGCACTCGGCGTGAACAGGATGCCCCACGCACCGAGCGGCCCGCTGCGTGAGAGCAGTAGATAGACGAGCAGGCCGACCACGACCGAGGGCAGTGCGAGCAACGTGTTGAGTGCAGCGATGAGTGCGCGCCGGCCCGGGAACGCGGCGGCTGCGAGCCAGGCACCGGCTGCCAGCCCGAGGCCGGCCGCTAGCGTGCAGGCCGTTGCGCTCACCGCGAGCGACAGCGCGACGGTGCGCAGCAGCACCGGGTCGGCCCCGAGCACGAGTGCGATGGCGGTCTGAATGCTGTCGGAAAATGCGCTCACGCGGGCGGATGGGTGGGGAGTCGGGGGCGGCGCCATTATCGGAGCGACGCATACACTGCCGGCCATGAAAGTGATCGGATTTCGCGGCTACTCCGGCTCGGGCAAGACTACGCTGGTCGAGCAACTCGTCGCGCGCCTGAAGCGCGCCGGGCAGCGCGTCTCGGTCGTGAAGCACGCGCACCATGCGTTCGACATCGACCAGGAGGGCAAGGACTCATGGCGGCATCGCCAGGCGGGCGCGTTCGAGGTCGTGATCGCCTCGGATCGCCGGCTGGCGAAGATTCGCGAGTTCGAGGTGCAGGCCGACCCCACGGTACACGACCTGATTGGCGAACTCAGCCCCTGCGACTGGGTGCTGGTCGAGGGTTTCAAGCGCGCGACGCTGCCCAAGATCGAGGTCTGGCGCGCCTCGACCGGGCAGGCGGTTCAGTACCCGATCGACCCGCGGGTGGTGGCGATCTGCACCGACAGCGCAGAGTTGTTGCCTGAGCCCACGGTGCTACCGCTGCTGGACGTCAACGATGCACAGTCGGTGGTCGACTTCTTGCTGGGCAGCGGCGAGCGGTTTGCCTACACCGCGCCCGGCGATTGAGCGATCAGGCGATTCGAGCCAGATCGCGCAGCGTGGTCGGCCCGGCGCGGCGCTCGATTTCGGCCAGCAGCGGCTTGTTCCAGCCGAGCATGAACAGGACCTCGGCAGCCACGAACAGTGGGCCGATCAGCAGGCCGGATAGGTCGTTGGTGTTGGCCGGCTTCTTGCCCTCGTACCAGTGGCCGATGCCCTGGATCAGCCAGCCCAGCACGAACAGGCCGACGCCCCAGCCCAGCCACGCCGCCACGCCGCTGTACGCCAGTGGGTGCGCAGCGAGCAGCAGCGCGGCGGTGCCGGCCGTGACCGTCGCGCCAAGCACGAAGCTGCCGCGCGTCAAGTACCAGGCTGCGGCCAGCGCGAACAGGATCCACGCGGGGCTGAGCGCGACGTGAACGAGCATGAACGCGGGCCGCGCGAACAGCACGCCAAGCGCGAACACGATCATCGGTACACCGACGAAGTGGCTCACGATGTTGCGCTGGTCGCGATGGTACTCGGCATACCGGCTCAGCAGGTCGGTGGCAGCGCGCATGGTCGGTCTCCGGGTGAGAGGTGGTTCCGGGCTATGCACAATGGTAGCCCTTCCACGCACAGGCGGCCAGCCGCGGACCAGGGCTTGGCGTGCACCGCCCTCCCTACAATCGTGCATCTTCCGCAAAGGGCAGCGATGAGTATCAAGAGCGACAAATGGATCCGGCGCATGGCGCAGCAGCACGGCATGATCGAGCCGTTCGAGCCAGGCCAGGTGCGCGCCGACGCCGACGGCCGCAGAATCGTCAGCTACGGGACCAGCAGCTATGGCTACGACATCCGCTGCGCGCCCGAGTTCAAGGTCTTTACCAATATCTACAGCACCGTTGTGGACCCGAAGAATTTCGACGAGAAGAGCTTCGTCGACATCAATGCCGATGTCTGCGTGATCCCGCCGAACAGCTTCGCGCTGGCGCGCACGCTCGAATACTTTCGCATCCCGCGCAACGTGCTGACGATCTGCCTTGGCAAGAGCACCTACGCGCGCTGCGGCATCATCGTCAACGTCACCCCCTTCGAGCCCGAATGGGAAGGCTATGTGACGCTCGAATTCAGCAACACCACGCCGCTGCCGGCGAAGATCTACGCTGGCGAGGGCTGCGCGCAGGTGCTGTTTTTCGAGAGCGACGAGGTCTGCGAGACCAGCTACAAGGACCGCGGCGGCAAGTACCAGGGTCAGCGCGGCGTGACGCTGCCCAAGACCTGATCGGACCGTCCACCGCGCGAGCCGCCGCACAGGCACCTACCCACAAAGGAGCAGGCAATGAAGATGGATGGCGAAGAGGAAAGCTCGAACGTCGAAGACGCACGCGGCTCGGGGGGCGGAGGTGGCGGCGGCATGTCCTTCGGTGGGGGACGCGGCATCGGTCTCGGCACGATCGCGGTGGCGCTCGTTGCAGGCTGGGTCTTCGGCATCAACCCGCTGACCATGCTGGGCCTGCTCAGCGGCGGGGGCGGCGGCGCTGCGCCGGTGCAGCAAAGCGCCCCTGGACCGGCCCATGCGCCGCCGGCTGGCGACGCGCAGGCCAAGTTCGTCGCGCAGGTGCTGCACAGCACCGAGGTGGTGTGGACCGACGTTTTCCGCGAGGCCGGCAAGACCTACCAACCGCCCAAGCTGCGCCTATTCACCAACAGCGAGCCGACCGGCTGCGGCCAGGGCAACGCGGCGATGGGCCCGTTCTACTGTCCAGCGGACCGCAAGGTCTACCTCGACATGGGCTTCTTCAACGTGATGACGCAGCGCCTGGGTGCACCGGGGCAGTTCGCGCAGGCCTACGTTGTGGCGCACGAGGTCGGCCACCATGTGCAGAACCTGCTGGGCATCAGCGACAAGGTCGACGCGATGCGCCAACGCGGTACCGAGGCGCAGGCCAACGCGATGAGCGTGCGGCTCGAACTCCAGGCCGATTGCTTTGCGGGCGTGTGGGCCAAGCGCTCGCAGGCCGTCAGCGTCTGGCGGCTCGAGCAGGGTGACATCGAGACCGCGCTGAACGCGGCCTCGCAGATCGGTGACGACACCTTGCAGCGCAAGTCGCGCGGTACGGTCGTGCCCGAGAGCTTCACGCACGGCACCAGCGCGCAGCGTGTGGGCTGGTTCAAGCGCGGCTTTGACACCGGCAGCCCGGACCAGTGCGGGACCTTCGAGGCCAAGCAGCTTTGAGTCGAGCCGGCGGGATCAGCCTAGCGCGCTGATCCAGTCGCAGCGCAGCAGGTGCGCGCGGTGCAACCTGCGCCGCAACGCGACGTAAAGGCCGGGCAGGAACAGCACGCCCAGGCAGGCCGCCTCGGCCCCGTTCGCGTGCACCAAGAAGGCGGTGGGCGCGCCGACCCAGCCGATCAGCCAGACGGTGAGCACGGCATCCCAGACGTTCTTCTCGACCGGGTGCCGCCCGTGCTTCTGGTGCCAGACCTTGAGTGAATGGAACTCGTGCAGCCGCATGTGAGCCTTCGCCAAAATCCACTCTACGGCAGCGGCGCGCGCGCGCCAACACCCAGTTTGACGACGCCTCTCTAGCGTGCCCGCAGCGTCGTGGCCGCGACCAGGCTCAGTGCCACCAGCGGCAAGCCGATTCCGAACGACCAGCGGATGCCGAAGGCCTGCGCGACAAAGCCGAGCAGCGGCGGCCCAAGCAGGAACGCGACGAAGGAGAGCTGCGCCAGCGCCGCGACATTGGTGGCCGGCGCCCGATCGGTGCGCTGCGCCGCTGCCGACATCGCGAGCGGAAAGATCGCGCTCGTGCCCACGCCCATCAGTGCGAAGCCCAGCAGCGCAGTCCAGCCGGTGGGGGCGACGAAAACGACGAGCGTGCCGAGCCCGAGCACGCCGAGCAGCGCGCGCGCGACCGCGACCGGCTGATGCCTATCGACGAAGCGATCGGCAAAGAAGCGCGTGATCGCCTGCGTGAGCGCCCCGGTGGCCACGGCGATGCCGGCGAAAAACGACGTCGCCCCGAACACGTCGCGCATGTAGATCGCCGACCAGTCGGCCCCGGCGCCTTCGAGCACCATCGCCGACAGTGCCACTGCCACCAGCATCAGTACGCCCCAGGTCGGACGCGCCAGCCGCGCCGCCGCGGTGTTGCTCGCAACGCGATGCGGCGCCGCGTCGAAGCGCCCGAGGAGCAGCGCAATGCCCAGCGCTTGGACCGGCACGACGATCGCAAGGTGCACCTGCGGCGTGATGCCCAGACGTGACATCAGCGCACCCAGCAGGCCGGCGACGAAGAAGCCTGCGCTCCAGAATGCATGCGCCCGGTTCATGAAGCGCCGGCCGGTCTGGTGCTCGACGCGATCGGCCTCCAGGTTGACGATGATCTCGACCGCACCGATGCACAAGCCCGCAGGGACCAGCAGCACGAACAGCATCAGCGGGCTGCCCGAGGTCGAGGCCAGCGCGTAGAAGACCGGCAGCAGTGCCGTCAACGCGAGCAGCGTGCGCCGATGGCCGACGCGCTCCAACCAGCGACCGGCGAACGTGAGCGAAACGAGCGTGCCGCAGGCGGTGCCGATCAGTGCCAGCCCAAACGCGCCTTCGGCGACGTGCATCGCGCGCTGGATCTCGGGCAGGCGCGCAAAGATGCCCCCCATCGCGAACGCGTACAGAAAGAACGCGCCGTACACGCGCCACGCCAGCGGCAGTCGCAGGCCGCGTCGGCGCAAGACGGAAGCGCGCAGCACCGCGCTCAACGCGGGAAGGTCCCGGGCAGCAGCACGCCGCGGTCGACGGTGCGGATGTCGGTGTGGCCGCAAAAGGCCATCGTGGTCTCGAGCTCCTTCGCGATGATCTCGAGCGCCCGGGTCACACCGGCCTCGCCCATTGCGCCCAGGCCGTAGAGAAACGAGCGGCCGATCAGCGTGCCCTTGGCGCCCAGTGCCACGGCCTTCAGCACGTCTTGGCCGGAGCGGATGCCGCCATCCATCCAGACCTCGATCAGCGGCCCGACCGCCTGCGCAATCGCCGGCAGCGCGGCGATGCTGGAGGGCGCACCATCGAGCTGGCGCCCGCCGTGGTTCGAGACGATCAGCGCATCGGCGCCGCTCTCGGCCGCGAGGCGCGCGTCTTCTTCGTCCATGATGCCCTTCAAGATCAGCTTGCCGCCCCAGCGCTTCTTGATCCACTCGACATCGCCCCAGTTCAGCTTCGGGTCGAACTGCTCGGCCGTCCACGAGCTCAGCGACGACAGGTCGCCCACGCCCTTGGCATGGCCGACGATGTTGCCGAATGAGTGGCGCCGTGTGCCCAGCATGCCCAGACACCAGCGCGGTTTGGTC
>JANYBE010000298.1 GCA_025360945.1 Rhizobacter sp.
CCGGGCACTCTGACGGCGATCGTCGGACCCAACGGCGCGGGCAAGACGACCTACTTCAACCTGATCTCGGGCCAGCTGCGCGCGAGCGAGGGCTCGGTGCATCTGAACGGCGCCGACATCACGAACCAGCCTGCTTCGGCGCGCACGCACGCGGGCCTGGGGCGTGCGTTCCAGCTCACGCAGCTGTTCCCTAACCTGTCGGTGATCGAGAACGTGCGGCTCGCGGTGCAGTCGCGGCGCAAGCAAGGGCTGAACCTGTGGTCGGTGTGGCTGGACCAGCGCGCCACGCTGGAGCGCGCGATGGAGCTCGTCACGCGGGTAATGCTCGCAGACCGCGCTTGCGCCACAGCGAGCAGCCTGCCGCATGGCGACCAGCGCAAGCTCGAGGTCGCGATGCTGATAGCGCTCGAGCCCAGCGTCTATATGTTCGATGAGCCAACGGCCGGAATGAGCGTCGACGACGTGCCGGTGATCCTCGACCTGATCCGCGCGCTTAAGAAAGAGGCCGACAAGACCATCCTGCTTGTGGAGCACAAGATGGACGTGGTGCGCGAGCTCGCCGACCGGATCATCGTGCTGCACAACGGCCAGCTCGTGGCCGATGGCGAACCGGCGGCGGTGATCGCCTCGAAGGTCGTGCAAGAGGCCTACCTGGGCATCACGAGCGAGGAACCGGCATGAACCTCCTCACGCTCGGTGCCGTGCACACGCACATCGGCGCGTACCACATCCTGCATGGCGTGGACCTCGTCGTGCCGGCCGGTCAGGTGACGATGCTGCTGGGTCGTAACGGCGCAGGCAAGACGACGACGCTGCGCACGATCATGGGCTTGTGGCCGGCGTCCAAGGGCACGGTGCACTTCGACGGCCAGCCCATCGGCGGCCAGGACGGCCGGTGCACAACGCCCGAGATCGCCCAGCTCGGCATCGCCTACGTGCCCGAGAACATGGGCATCTTCGCCGACCTTACAGTGCGCGAGAACCTGCTGCTCGCGGCGCGTAACGCGCGCACCGTGGAGCAGATGGACACGGCGCGGCTCGAGTGGCTGTTTGGCCTGTTCCCGGCGCTGAAGAAGTTCTGGCTCTACCCGGCGGGCAAGCTCTCTGGCGGACAGAAGCAAATGCTCGCCATCGCCCGTGCAATGGTCGAGGAGCAGCGTCTGCTGTTGATCGACGAACCGAGCAAGGGCCTTGCGCCCGCGATCGTGCAGAACCTGATCGCCGCGCTGCGGGAGTTGAAGCGCACGCAAACGACGGTGCTGCTGGTCGAACAGAATTTTGCGATGGCACGTGCGCTCGGTGACCGTGTCGCGGTGATGGACAACGGCCGTGTCGTGCACCACGGGCCGATGACTGAGCTGGCCGAGGACGCAGCCTTGCAACACAGGTTCTTGGGACTGTCGCTGGGAGCGCATCAATGAGCTCGGACGCGATCCCCAAAGCAGGCTTCGACTGGCTGCCGCTCGCGCTCGTTGCGCTGCTGGTGCTCGTCGCATGGCCGCTGATCGGCTCGTCCAGCACGTGGCTCACGCTGACCATCGCCGGCCTGGCGATGGGCATGATCATCTTCATCATTGCCTCGGGCCTGACGCTGGTGTTCGGCCTGATGGACGTGCTGAACTTCGGCCACGGCGTGTTCATCGCGCTGGGCGCCTATTTGGCAACCAGTGTGTTCGGCTGGATGAGCGAGTGGACCACGGTTGCCGATCTCGCGCGCAACCTGGTCGCGGTGTTCGCGACGATGGCGCTGGCGATGACGCTCGCTTCCGGCGTTGGCTGGGCCTTCGAGCGTGTGCTGGTGCGGCCGGTCTACGGCCAGCATCTGAAGCAGATCCTGATCACGATGGGAGGCATGATCATCGGCGAGGAGTTGATCAAGGTCGTGTGGGGGCCCACGCCGATCGCCATTGAGATGCCCGAAGCGCTGCGCGGGGTGATCACGTTCGGCGACTCCGCGGTCGAGAAGTACCGCGTGTTCGCCACTCTGGTCGGCCTGGTCGTGCTCGCGGTAATGCTGTTCACGCTGAACCGCACCAAGCTCGGCCTGCTGATCCGCGCCGGCGTGCAGGACCGCGAGATGGTCGAGAGCCTGGGCTATCGCATCCGGCGCCTGTTCGTCGGCGTGTTCGTTGCCGGCTCGGCGCTCGCCGGC
>JANYBE010000311.1 GCA_025360945.1 Rhizobacter sp.
CACTCGGCGACAAGATGAACGGCAAGGGCGAAGTGGCGATCCTGAACGCACCGCCCGGCATCATCATCCGCGACCAGCGCACTAACGGCTTCGTCGACGGCCTGAAGAAGCACCACCCCGGTATCAAGATCGTCGCCGACCAGGTCGCAGACTGGTCGCGCAAGAAAGCGCAGGACGTGTTGACCACTCTCCTCGCCGCGCACCCCAACCTCGGCGGCGTCTACGGCGTGAACGACTCGATGGCGCTAGGCGCGGTCGACGTGGCCAAGAGCAAGGGCCTGATCGGCAAGCTTGCCATCTTCGGCAACGACGGCGAGAAAGACGCGCTCGAGTCAATCGAGAAAGGCGAACTGACCGGTACCCAATACACCGACGTCTTCCAGCAGGGCCGCTTCGCGGCGTCGGCCGCGACAGTGCTCGCGACGGGTCTGGTTCCGGCGACGGCGTTCAAGCAGCAGGGCAAGCTGCTGATGCCGTTCCTGATCGCGACGAAGGATACCGTGTCAAGGATCCAGCCTTCGCAGCGCTGGTAAGCCGACCGCTGCTCGAGTGCCGTGACCGCCCGCGCCGCCACGCTCACGCTTCTGGTCTTCTTCGCGGCGACGATCGGGCTCTTCAGCCTGTTCACGCCGCGCCTGATGACTGCCAGCAATGTGGAGAACCTGATGTCGGGGTTCTCCTTCGTCGCAATTCTTGCGATCGGGCAGAGCTTTCCAATCCTGCTTCGCGGCGTCGATCTGTCCATCGGCGCGATCGTCGCGCTCGCCGGCATGGCGGCCTTCGACCTGGCGCTGATCTACCACGTGCCGGGTTGGCTGATCATCCCAGCCGCGCTGGTCGTCGCGACGCTGGCCGGCGCGCTCAACGGCGTGCTCATCGTATTCTTGCGGCTGCAGCCCTTCATCGCCACGCTGGCCACGCTTGGCGCCTACCGCGGGCTTGTCTTCACGATCTCGGGGCGCCAACTGGTCCCGGGTCTGTCAACGACACCGATCCGCGACCCGTGGATCACCGGCCTGGAGACCTATTTCGACTTGGGCAACGCGCTGAGCCTGCCCAACGGAGTGCGGCTGCCCCAGTTTCCGCTCGCGTTCTTCGTCATGATCGGGCTGTTAATCGTGTTTCAGACGCTGCTCGCGAGGACGAAAGTCGGTCGCGATCTCTACACCGTCGGCGGTAACAGCGAAGCCGCGCGGCTGGCTGGCATCACCATCGGCCGCGTCACGATCGCCGCCTATGCGATCTCGGGCTTTTGCGCGGGCGTGGCCGCGCTGCTGCTGGTCGCCAAGCTCACCACCTCGACCGAAGCACTCGGGGCCGGCATGGAACTGACGGCGATCGCAGCCGCGGTTATAGGCGGCGTCAGCCTAGCGGGCGGCACTGGCTCGGTGATCGGCCCGGCGATCGGCGCGTTCGTGCTCGGCGCGGTGCTGATCGGGCTAACCGTGCTCGGCGTTTCGCAATTTGTCCAACAGATCCTGACCGGCGTGATCCTGCTCGCGGCCATCTCATACGACCGGCTGTTGGGGCCGCGGCGCCGCACGCGACTGGCGGCTAGCAGCGCGAGGCAAGCCTAGGATGAGGCGTCGCGTGTCGGATGGTGATGGCAACTCGGCTCGCGGGCCTTGGCTGCCGCATTTTTTCCCGGTTGGCGCGTGTGCGGCAATGGAGTCACTGAGATGACCGCGACTGCCCTGCTTCGTGGTCGCGCCCTCACGAAGGTCTACGGCAGCGTCACGGCGCTCGCCGACGCCGACTTCGAGGTGATGCCGGGCGAGGTCCGCGCGCTGATCGGCTCGAACGGCGCCGGCAAATCCACGCTCATCAAGCTGCTGACAGGCGCGACGCCTGCGACGGCCGGAACGGTCGAGGTCGACAACCAGCTCGTGGAAACGGGCGACCCGCTGGAGATGATCCGGCGCGGCGTCGCGTGCATTTACCAGCATTCCAATCTCGCGCCCGCGATGACGGTGCTGGACAACATCTTCCTGGGCCGCCAGCCGACCCGGCGCTTCGGCTTCGTCGACACGAAGCGCCAGCGACGCGAAGCGCAAGCGCTGCTTCAACGCCATGGCATCGAGCTCGACCTCGACGCGGTGGTCGCGACGCTGCCGACCGTGAAGCAGAAGGAAGTCGAGATCATGAAGGCACTCGCGCTCAACGCGCGCGTGCTGCTGATGGACGAGCCGACCGGCTGGCTCGCGTCTGCCGATGTCGCCCGGCTTCACGCGACCATCCGCGCGCTGAAGACGCGCGGCGTCGGCATCGTCTACATCAGCCACATGCTCGACGAGATCTTCGCGGTCTGCGACACGATGACGGTGATGCGCGACGGGCGTGTGATCGCAGAGTCCAGCGTCGCCGACATGACGCGGCCGCGTCTGGTGCAGTTGATGGTCGGCGACAAGCTCGCCCGCGACTCGGCAAACGCAACCCTCGTGGCACGCCGGCCGCGCGGCACCGGCGAGGTTCGCCTGAGCGCGCGCGACCTGACGCGGCGCGGCGCATTCCGCGACATCAGCTTCGATCTGCACGCCGGCGAGATCCTCTGCATCACAGGCCTCATCGGCTCCAAGCGGACAGAGTTGCTGCACGCCATCTTCGGTTCGGATCCCTTCGACAGCGGCACGCTGAAGGTAAACGGCCGGCGCGTGGTGTTCCGCAGCCCAGCGCAAGCGATGGCCGCGAGCGTCGGCTTTGTGACGGAGGACCGGCACCGCGAGGGCTTGATGCTCGGTCTTTCCGTCACCGAGAACCTGGTGATGACGACGATCGCGCGCTTCAGCCACATGGCACTGCTCGATCGCGCCGGCATCGTCGCCGCGTCACGCCGATCGATCGCCGATCTGAACATCCAGCCACCCCGCGGCGACACAGCGGTCCGGCAGCTGTCGGGCGGTAACCAGCAAAAGGTGCTGCTCGGCAAGTGGCTAAACCTTGGCCCACGCGTGCTTCTCCTCGATGAGCCGACGGTGGGCGTCGATGTCGGTGCCAAGGCCGAGATCTACGGCATCCTGCGCGCCGAGCGCGACAAGGGCGCGGCAGTGCTGGTGGTCTCGTCCGATCTCGAAGAGGTGATGACGATCGCCGACCGGATCGCCGTGATGGTGGCGGGCCGCCTGCAAAAGATTCATGACGCAGACCGCACCTCAATGGCCGAGATCGTGCGTGAAATCGGCGCCGCCGCCGCGTGAACGCACAGCTCGCGATCATGGGACGCCGGCTCGCGCCACATGCGCTGGTGCTGGCGCTGCTCGCGATCGCTGTGATATTCGCGCTGGCTCAGCCGGCCTTTCTGAAGCCCGAGAACCTGATTGGAATCGTGCGGCAGACGGCCATCGTCGGCATCATGGCGGTGGCCATGACCTTTGTGATCATGACTGGCGGCATCGACCTGTCGGTCGGCCCAATGCTGGCGCTCTCCGGGCTCGTTGCCGTGTTCTCGCTCGATGCGGGCGAGCCGCTGCCGGTCGCGCTGGCTGCCGGCCTCGGCGCAGGGCTCTGCATCGGCCTGGTCAACGGCGCGTTGATCGCATTCATCGGGCTGCCGCCGATCATCGTCACGCTGGCGATGCTGAGCGTCGTGCGCGGCAGCGCACTTATCATCGGCGGGCCGGACCTGCACAGCATCCGCGAGCACAACGGCTATACCTTTATCGGCACAGGTGAGCTTTTCGGCCTGCCCTTCTCGGTGTGGCTCTTCGTCGGGTTCGCGCTGTTGATGATCTTCATACAGCGCATGACCTCGCTGGGCCTGAAGGTAGCCGCCATCGGCGAAAACGAGCGCGCGGCCTACCTCGGCGGGCACAGCACCCGGATGACCAAGATGGCGCTCTATGGCATCTGCAGCTTCGGTGCGGCGCTGGCCGGGATCATTCAGACCTCGCAGGTTCACACGGCGGCGGCGACGTACGGCGAGTTCGGCACCGAGCTCGACGTTGTTGCCGCCGTCGTGGTCGGCGGTACCAGCCTGATGGGCGGCAACGGTTCCATCGCCCGCACCGTGATGGGCGTGATCTTCCTCGGCGTGATGAACAACGGCATGAACATCCTGAACGTGCCGATCGACATTCAGCTCATCGCCAAGGGCGCCATCATCGTGCTGGCGATGGCCCTGGCCGAGTTGAAATAGAGCGCGATGGTCCCGCGCGTCGTGCCACATTCGATTGTGTCGCGAGCGAGGGCTGGAGTTACAGGTCGTTGCGCGAGCAGGGCACGCTCGAGCTCGCGTATTGCGCGCTCGCCGTTCGCGTGATCGCGGTCCAGCCGGTCGAGCACAGCGTCGCTGTGCGCGCCGTGCCCGCGCAGCTTCGGAAAGAGCAAACGGCTCCCCTTCGGATGATGGAGCTTCTCGGGAAACTCATCGACGTAGAACAACATGGCGCGCAACGCGGCGAAGTCGGGCAGCGTGCGCGCCCCCGGTGATCGTCGAGCAGCAGCAGGATCGAGCGCAGCACCGCCGGCAGCGCCCGGTGTTCATGACGAATAATAATCAGGCTCGTGTGCGCCACGGTGCGTCTCCTAATGTGGTGGCCCGCACAGCGTCGGCCGATTTCAGGTGATATCACTTGACGCAGATCAACGCAAAGCAAGCCGTTCAGCCAATGCCGGCCGGAGATGCTGCCAAGAGCTCTGCGGCAGTCAGTTCCGCAAGCGTACCGTTGCCCGCGGATTGATCCAGATCAACCGACGCTCCAAATAGGACTGACTGCCAACCTGCCGCGGCGGCCGCCGCACGGACAATCGGGTCTCCGCCAGGCAACTCACAAGGACCAGCTAGCATGACCTCACGTCGCTCATTCATCCAGATCGTCCCTGTCACGGGTGTCGCACTCTTCGCCGCGCGCTTCGCGCATGCCGCGGACGTAGACCCCAAGGACGCGCAGGCCGCCGCGCTCGGCTATGTCACCGACGCCACGAAGGCTGACAAGGCAAAGTACCCCAAGTATGCTGCTGGCCAAACCTGTGTGACGTGCCAGCTTTACCAAGGCAAGGCGAGCGACGCGACCGGCGTCTGTCCGCTGTTCGCCGACAAGACCGTCGCAGCGAAAGGCTGGTGCAGCGCCTGGGCGAAGAAGGCCTGACACACGGTCGACGCGAGCAACGGCGTGCACGTTGCCATGTCATGATCGCACTGCTGCGGTGCCCACCGACGCACAGCGTCCGAAACCTCATCCGAGCAGATTGCAGACAGCTTCGCATTTCGAACCTGAACGCAGGCCTCTCGGGGGGGACTAAGTCACACCTATTAAAATTCTGGATCATGGAGTTTGTGCATGTCAGATCCGGCCGAGCTTAGTCAGGCGGTCTTCAGATTTGCGCCCCCCGTCCTTAACTCGCTTTCTGTCGACCGCTGCCTCACCTCGTCGGTCACGGTGTCCGCGTACAAGTGCACAAGAGAAATGAGATGCGATGAATCTTTGGAACGTGCTGCTTCTGGCGCTGGTGCAAGGCATCTGCGAACTGCTCCCGGTCTCGAGCTCAGCCCACGTCATCGTTGCAGAGAAGCTGCTCGGGCTGGACCCCACCGCCCCTGAAATGACGATGCTGCTTGTGATGCTGCACACCGGCACGATGTTCGCCGTGATCGTCTACTTCTGGCGTTCCTGGCGAACAACGTACTTCGCCTCGGCGCGTGAATTTCGACGCAACGGAATACTTGTGGCGCTTGCCACGGCGGCGACCGGCGTCGTGGGGCTGTCGTTGCTGCAGGTCATCAAGTTCATCGTCGGAAAAAACTCACCAGGATTCGAGATCGAGCAGCTGTTCGGCAATTCAACCGTTATGGCTGCCGGCCTGGCCACGACCGGGTTGCTGATTCTGTACTCCGAGCGGCACGGACACCGGGCAGGTGCAGATCTATCAACTCGCAGTGCCTTCTGGATCGGGGTGGTACAAGGCGTGTGCTTGCCTTTTCGCGGTCTGTCACGGTCAGGTGCCACGATCTCGACGGGTCTTGTGCTCGGCGTCGCGCGGCGCCGCGCGGAGGAATTCAGTTTTGCACTCGCTGTCGTGTTGACGCCCGCCGTGATCATCAAGGAGGCGTACCGGCTCTACAAGGCACCTGCGCTGGTCAGCTCCATTCACGAGAGCGGGCTTTGGCCGCTGGTCGTGCCCAGCTTGGTTGGAATGGCTCTCAGCTTTGGGGCCGGGCTGCTGGCCCTGCGCTGGCTGTCGCGCTGGCTGGAACAAGGTCGTTGGCATCTCTTCGGCTTTTATTGCCTAGCGGCTTCGCTGCTGTTATTCCTTGTCGGGTAGTTACGCGTATGCCCGTGCACATCAAAATGCACCGTTCACCGACCGCTTCATCTGAAGGACGAATCATCATGAAGACACTGCTCTCGTCCATGGTCGTGGCCGCAGGGCTGCTGATATCCGTCGCCAGCTACGCCCAGGCTCCGGCCCAAGCCCCCGCGGGCTCCACGGGTCTGTGCAAAGACGGCTCCTACACATCCCACCCGACAAAGAGCGGTGCTTGCGCTGGCCACAAGGGTGTAAAGGACTGGTACGCCGAGCCCGCCGCGCCCGCGGCAACCCCAGCGGCGACCAAGACTGCACCGACTGCCTCGGCGGCTCCTGCCGCCGCACCCACCCCAGCAGCCGTGACCGCCCCCGCGAAGACTGCCACAGCAGCGCCCGCAACCGCACCTGCCGTGGGCGGTGGTCTTGGCCAAGTCTGGGTGAACACGAGCTCGAAGGTCTATCACTGCTCGGGCACCAAGTACTACGGCAAGACCAAGCACGGCGAGTACATGACGGAAGCCGCGGCCAAGGCGGCAGGAAATCATGTCGACCATGGCAAGGCCTGCTCGAGCTGAACGATCCGCGAAGCATGAGCTTGCAGCGAAGCCGCATTTTTCACCAGCTGCGCGCCCGGCCGCGGCTCTTCATCGCCACGGCTATTGCCCTTGCGGTGGGCATGTTCTTGCCAACCGGCATCGCCAGTCATTCCGTGACACGATGGCTCATTGCGTGGAACACCGGCACGGGTCTGTATGTGCTGCTGGCCGCGATCATGATGGTTCGTTCGTCGAGTCACCACATGCGCCATCGCGCGCAGCTGCAGGACGACGGGCAGCTCGTGATCCTTTCGCTCGTCGTCGTGTCGACCATCGCCAGCCTCGCGGCCATTGCCGGGGAGCTCGTGGTGGTCAAGGACATGCACGGATTCATCAAGGGCGCGCACGTCGCGCTGGCCGGTGTCACCGTGCTCTCGTCGTGGGCCTTCATCCAGGTGATGTTTGCGCTGCACTACGCACACGACTACTACGCGGCGTCCTGCCATGGACGCAAGGCCGGACTGCAGTTTCCCGACGACGAGCAGCCGGACTATGGGGACTTCTTCTATTTTGCGTCCGTCATCGGCACTTCGGGGCAGACGGCCGACGTGTCGTTCGTGTCGAAGCCGATGCGTCGCATCGGCTCTCTCCACTGCATCCTCGCTTACCTCTTCAATACGACCGTGCTGGCGCTCCTGATCAACATCGGCGCGAGCATGTTCTGAGGGGCAAGGCGTTTTGTCTGGTGGAGGCGGCCAAGCTCAATGGGCTCGACCCGCAGGCCTATCTGCAGGAAGTGCTGACCGCGCATAGCCGACATCCCATCGCCGCATCGACGAGCTGCTACCGTGGGGCATCAGGCAGCATGCTCTTGGCCAAGGGCGGCACGAGCAACGACTGGCGGCCTGAGGTCAACGCGTCCGGTCGCACGAAAAGAGGCCGAAGTCGTGAACTCCGCAAGCCACCGACCCGCCGATGTTCGAAGCCCTGAAGGGCCCGAGCAGCCTGCAGCCGTACCAGCTCAAGGCGCTAATTGAAGGCATGCTGGCCGACGCGCGCCGCGGCATCGCCGACCGCGCGAGGCGGCCTCTTGGACAGCCAGTGGAGTTCATCGACTTCCGATTTCGCGGTCTAGTCGTGGCTGCTCGAGCTCGAGTCGGCCCAAAGCTGGCAATGCGTTGGATTGACGAGAACGGCTGAGGAGGCGCTTCGCTCGAATTCAGTAGTGCGCTAGAGAGTGAGAGTGGCGCGCAACGTGCCAGCTCCGCGGCTGCACCTCAATCAGAGATTGACTGAGAAGACCCACGCAAAAAGGCTCGAGGCAACGAGTTAACTCGCGACAAGTAACGCCTGAGATTTCAGGAGCCAAGATACGCCAAAGCCCAGGAAGAAGGCTGCGACCACAAGCAGTTGCCAGCCTTTCGTGGCGTGAGTGGCTAGATACGACAACAGCAGGAGGCAGGGGAATGCTGTCAAAAGCGAGAAGGCAATTGATCGTTGCATAAGGTTTTCCACCGACCGTGTATCCGTTTCAGCAGCGTTTAGAAGTGGGAACTTCCGTCTCCATGGGAGAACGCCGATGCGGCCTGCGGGCCCGCATCGCGGTCGGTCACCCGTGCGTGTCGAAACACCTGAGTCGCGCGTGGTTCCGGCGCGGCCCTGTCGCCAATTCTTGACGGCAACCCAAAGGGCACCGCCGAAGGCTCTCGGTCAGATCACGCAGCGGGCTGCTCGGGCGCGTCGGGCTGGTCCTTGCTCTCGAGCTTCTCCTTGAGCAGCTCCGTGCCCTTGTACCCAGCCACGGCCGCAGCCGCCTCGGACAGCATCGACGCGTTCGGATCGACCTTCTTCAGCCCTTCGACGGCGACGACCGCACCGGCGACTTCTTCCAGCTTGTCGAGAATTCCCATGATCTTCTCCATTAAGAGATTGACGAGTACCCACCATGTGTTCAACCGAGCACTGACGGATGATAGGCATCGCAGACACCGCTTGAGCTTCACGAATGTAAAGTGATGCGCTTGGCCGATTGAGCTTGAGCACTGCCTACGCAGGACCGTACAAGTCCCGAATGCCGTCGATGGCTTTGAGATGAACCAGCATCGATCCGGCATGGAGACATCGCAGTTGCGGGACATGGCGTCACGAATATTGCTTCGATAATTGGAATCATGACACGGGCATTCTCGATCGCGACCGCGACCGCGTCGGGGCGGCTTCGCGGGTGGTTTGCGGCTCCTGCGGGGTCGGGTGCCAGCAGATCACCCTCCTCTTTCGAACGTCGCGTTTAGCCGATGCCGCGGTATTCCCAGACGTTGGTGCAGTAGCGGACGTGGCCACGCATGACATGCGTGTGGGGTCGCGTGTGCGTGCTCGGTCTCGGACGGGCGGACGTGCCGAAGCTGACATCTACTTGTCACAGGACTCGAAGACATTAAGCAGCGGCTCGCCACAAATTGGCGAACAGCCAAATCACAGCGCTCTCGCGCACACCCCAAAAATTCTTTCTGGAGACCGGAATGAGAAACTGTTTGACGCTGGTTGCCGCCGCAGCCTTCCTGAGCACTGGCGCGGCCCACGCAGATCGTGGCGAATCCAAGGTCCATCACGTGTTGATGGTCAGCGTAGATGGCATGCATGAGCAAGATCTAGCGCGCTGCCTTCGCGACCGCACCTGCCCGCACATTGCCGAGCTCGCCGAACACGGAGTGATCTACTCGGATGCACATACGCCGGGCCTGTCAGACTCGGTGCCAGGGCTTGCAGCGTTGGTCACGGGCGGCGGCCCGGTCTCGACGGGTTTGTTCTACGACGATGTCTACGATCGCTCGCTATACCCGGGCTGGGATACGACCTGCTCGACAACCCCCGGCATTGAGGTCTTCCTGCAGGAACTGGTCGGCATCGACAACTTCAATGGCGGCCCGTTGGTGCACCTGGACGGCGGCGGCGACTTCAACCCGCAGCAGATCCCGCGACGCAAGGTCGGCTTGGACTGCGTGCCCGTATACCCGCACGACTTCATCAAGACCAACACGATCTTCGAGGTGGTCAAGAAACATCTACCGGGTTCGCATACCGCGTGGTCGGACAAGCACGCTTGGGGCACTGACTGGGTGAACGGCCCCTCCGGCAAGGGCGTGGACGACATGGCCCGAACCGAGATCAACTCGATTGACCCGGCCTCGGTGAGCCTGAGCAATCCCGGCGGCAGCGACTACACGCAGTCCTTCAGCGGTAACGCTGGCACGGACCCGTCCTACCTGCACACCGAGAAGTTCGACAACATCCACCTCCAAAACGTCCTGAACCAAATTAATGGCAAAGATTCCACTGGCGCCAAGGCGGCACCGGTTCCCAACGTATTCGGGACCAACTTCCAAACGTTGAGCGTGGCCCAGAAGGCGCTGAACAAGGAAGGTGGTGGGTACGTCGACGCCGCGTTCACGCCCAATGACAATGTCAAGGCCGCAATCACCTACATCGATGGCGCGATCGGCCAGATGGCGGCGGCGCTCAAGGCCCGGCACCTCGAGAAGAGTACGCTGCTCGTGGTCACTGCCAAGCACGGACAGTCGCCGAGCGACCACTCGCGGCTGAAGAAGATCGGCGATCGGGTTTCGGCAACGCTCGGCACATTGATCGGTGGCCCGCTGAACGCCAAGGGCAACCCCACGGGTGTCGACCCAGTCACGGGCAACGCTGCCCTCTTCGGGCAGGCGACAACGGACGACGTTGCCTTCATCTGGCTCGCTGATCAGAGCCAGCGCGACCTGGCTGTCAACCTGCTGCAGGCGAATACCACCTGCCCTGCGGTGGATGCGGTGAGCAAATTGCGCATAAGCGGCAATGGCATCTGCGCCGACGACGGCGGCGCAGTAATCGACCTGAGCAAAGTGTCGGGCAAGTTCGGCAACCCTGCAGACGGCCGCACGCCAGACATCATGGTGCAACCCAACCCCGGCGTGATCTACACCAAGAGTCAGGCCAAGGACATGGAGCACGGCGGCTTTGCACCCGAAGACGGCCATGTGGCTCTACTCGTCTCCTACCCGGGCCTGGATCGCAAGATTATCAGGAACCGAGTGGGCACCAAGCAAGTGGCGCCCACGATCATCAAAGCCCTGGGATTGGAGCCCTCATTGCTGGACGCGGTCAGGAAGGAAGGCACCGCCGCGCTACCAGGGCTGTTCGAGGACGACCGAGAGGACAACTGATCTGCCTCAGCCTGGTGGCCGAAGTGCGCAGTCGGCTGCCACGGCGCCGCAGGTTGGCTCATTTGACCCTGGCCTCAATTGGTTATCCAGACGTTCACCGTTGCGACTTGGGCTGAGTCAAACGTGGATATCGCCGTGAGGGTGATGGGTACAGGAGCCGACAGGAAGAAGGCGGCGGAGGTGTCCAAGGCACTCCGTGAGGAGCTGAGAGTCGTTTCAGTGATGGTGACGCCTTGGTAGTGCGCGGTTGCGTTGCTGCCCGTGACTGCGCTGCCGCCAACTTCAAGTATCCACTGCACAGGCTCGCCGGCGTCGAGCTCAATGGACTGTCCCGCGGAGATGGTGATGCTCCGCACGCCAGTGGGTTGGACCACGACGCCGCCGACTGGTTGGCCTGCAACCACGATGCCAACGTCAAAGGTCACGCCGATATCACCACCTCCACCGCATGCCGACAGGCTTAATAGTGCAGCAAGTGAGGCGGTGGCCGCTGCACAACGCAACGCGATTCGAGAGCGGCTGCGCAGTGGGCATGCGTGCCCGCCTTGCCACTGAACGTCGTGCTTGCGACCCTTCGACATGCGACCCTCGAACAGTGTTTAGTTGGCGACCAAACGTAGCTCCCACATTACTGTTGACCCACATTACTGTTGACACGCGGGCGTGTATCGTTCGCAACCGTGGATCGAAGATCGAAGTGGTTGCTGTATACAGTTCGAACAAGCGCTTGCTCGAGTCAACGAGGACGTGACTCATCCGTTGTTAGGGTGTGCGAAATCGAAGCACGACCCGACAAGGAGTCAGGCAATGTTCCGTTCCCTCTCAATGATTTTCGCCACCGGTGTGGCGCTTCTTGGTGTCACTGCGGCGCAGGCCGGCACTCACTGGTCTGTCGACATCAACGTGCCCGTTCCAGGCATCGTGGTGGCAAATGGCGCCTACTATGTCTCGGAGCCGCCGCCCGTGTACTACGCGCCGGCGCCTACGGTGCGCTATGCCCCTGTGCCCGTCTACGATGCGCCCCCGGTCTACGTGGAACCACAGGGCGTCTATTCCAACGAGCGTTCGGTCTACGGGGTGCAGTATCGCGCAGACCCCTACCGTGCCTGGGATGGAGACCGCGACCACCATTGGGAGCAGCGTCGCGAGTTCGAGCGCGCTCGTTGGGAGCACACTCGTCATGAAGCAGAAGATCGGCATTGGGGCCGTGGTGAACAAGGGCACGATGATGGCAATGCAGGACGGTGGTATCACGACTGAGTGAGCCGTGGTCGTATTCATCGTTGGGCCCACAACATCGACGCGCGGACCGCCCCAAGAGTTTTTCACCATGTCCCGTGTCGCTAGAAACCGCAGCCGACGCGACCCTTCATTGCCGCCGCTGGGGGCCTCTTGCGAGGCGTCCTCGCGGTCGCCCAGTGGCAATGAACCAGCTGGTCCTGAACAGTGTCCGCGGGTTCAGGGATCTCTCCGCGAGGCCACGTCCGCGCGTGACGCGAGTTGACCGAGGCACGTGACCTACGCGGGACTCGTTTGGCCGCAACACGTTTGCGCTACCGGACGTTACGAGGGTCGCAAGATATTGCGTAAGCTTCGTCTTCACTCGGCGAGACCGTGCAAGTACGCGTCAAACGCGTTTCGACGACGAAAATGCCGAAATTAAGAAATGGGAATGCACATGGACAAGTCAATGATCAAGGGAATCGCCGTCGGTGGAATCGCCATGGTGCTGCTGGGCGCTGGCGCCGTCACGAGCTACAACACGATAACGAAGCCGAAGTTTGCCGAGGTCGTCGCAGTGAAAGAGGTCGTCGAGACGGTGTTGACTCCACATGAGCGATGCGAGGACATTCAGGTGCAGCATCAGGCGCCAGTGAAAGATGAGCATCGCATTGCCGGCAGCGTGGTCGGCGGACTGGCAGGCGGCCTATTGGGAAGTGCCATCGGTGGCGGCAAGGGCAAGACGCTGGCCACTGTTGCCGGCGCCGCGGCGGGGGGCTATGCCGGCAACCAGGTCCAGAAGAATATGCAAGAGAAGGATGTCGTCACGCAGGCAGAGCACCGCTGCAAGACCGTGAACGAAAAATCGCAAAAAGTTGTCGGCTACAACGTCACATATCGCCTCGACGGCAAGGATGGCGTCGTGCGTACGTCGTTCAAGCCGGGGCCGACGCTACCAGTGAAGGACGGGCAAGTGGTAACGACGCCGACCTCCGACGACAAGTCGTAGCCTTGTAGCTGCTGTACGCCCGCCGATCAAGCGGACTACCCGGAGTGGGTCAAACGCGGCGGGCGAGACGTCAGGCCCACTGTCGACAGCTTTCCTCGAGTATTCGAAACCCTGACCGGCCAGCGCGGCGCCACGCACTCTTACCCCCGCCCATCCGGCCAGGAGCCGTCCGCCTTGCCCCGGGGGTGACACCGGCTCGGTTACGTTGTCGATCGCCACGAGCGTCAACGGCGCGCTTGTGCTTGACGTTATGTTGCAACTGTCCTCGATCGCCAGTGGCCTGACGGGTCGAGTCTTGGGTCAATCGTCCGAAAACACCACGATGGGCCCCTTCTAAAGGCTCGATGAACGCACCTGGAACATCGCTCGATCTCAATTTAACCGAAATCGGAAACCACGCATGCGACCTATCACACCAGCTGTACTTTGCCCACTCGCGATTGCCGCGGCTTCCTTCCTTGGCGGCTGTACCGTCTACCAGGCACCGCCGCCGCAACGCGTGTACGTGCAGCCGGCGCCCGCACCGGTCTACGTCCAACCTGTGCCGGCATATGTCGAACCGGCGCCGCAACCGGTGGTCAGCATCTACGTCGAGCCACCGATCCTGCAGCCTGCTCCGATCCTCGTGGGATGGGCGCCTCCGCCGATGCTGGTCGAAACCGTTGCGCCGCTGCCGTTCGCAGGCGCGGTGTGGGTGGGAGGATATTGGGTCTGGGAAGGCGACTGGGTGTGGGCCGCGGGTCGCTGGGCACCGCCTCCGCAGCCCAACTACGCATGGGTTCATCCCTACTACGAAAACCGCGATGGCGCGGTCGTCTTCATCACTGGCCACTGGAGCCCACCCGGCGTCGTCTTCGTGCCACCTCCGCTGGGCCTGCATTTGACCCTAGTCACGCCCTCCTTCGGTGTATCGGTAGGTCTGCGACCGATCGGGCCAGCGGGCGTCTTCGTTCCGGCCCCGCCGGGCTCGCGCCTTGGCTTGATCGTTCCCGCGCCGATCGGTACGCCTCCGGCGGTCGTCACGAGCGCTGCACCGGTCGTCAACGTGGGCATGCGCATTCAGAACAACACGCGCATCACGAACACAACGAACGTGACCACGATCAACAACATCACGAACGTCACGATCGTCGCGCCGGCCAGTGCAACGGCGAACGGCAAGGCCTTCGAAAGCGCGGTGCCGGCACAAGCCCATCTGGCCGCGGCGTTGCCCGCCGTTGTTCACATGACGGCCCCGACACCGGTCTCCGCCAAGCCGATCCCCGCATTCGCCGCGGGGCGTCCGCCTGTCGCGCTGCCGCCGGCGCAGCTTGTCCGCACTGCTACGGTCGGGCAAGCCACCGGTCCGCAGCAACGTCCCGCACCCTTGCCAGCCGTGCCCACGACGGCACCGACGCCGTCGCCGGCTACGTCGACTGGCCCCACGCCATCTCCCAATTCGGTGGGTGCGAATCAGAGAGCCGCGGCGGTGACCGCGCCAGCCCAGCCGATACCGGTCGTGCGGACGCACGCCCCATCGCCGCCGCAGAGTGCCAGCGCTTCACCAGCGCCCAGCAATCCGTCGCAGGGTTCCAAAGCTCAAGTACCCTCTGCACCGCAACCCAAGGTCGCGGCTGCGTCTCGTGAAGAGATGCGCGCCCGTGCCGAAGCAGAGCGTGCCGCAAAGGCCGTCCACGTGCAGGGCGCGACAAAAGAGCAAGAGAAGAAGAAGCGCGACGAGGCCGAGAAGGAGCACCAGGAGAAGCGATAGGCGGCTCCGATACACCACCGCGCGTACATACCTTCATGTTGATCCCACTCGGCGCGATTTGAGAGGCCGAGGCCGCTGCGAGAAGCAGGCCCCGGCCATGCGCCGTGCGGAGCGGCCGGTAGCCGTCATTGGCGCATACCACCTCTGGTGGAGTCGAGATGTGGCGCGGTGGCGGTAGGTCTGGCATCGCTGTTGCCGCCCTTTCGGTTGGCGATGCCCTATAAGTGAGCCAGACCATGGCTCCGTTTCCGCATCCCGCTCATCCGCTCATCGAACCGGACATGCAGATTTCCCGCATCAGATGTGGTCGACCACATCTAGTGCGTAATGTGGCGTCGGCCCATACGTAGCGCCCAGCGGCGGCGCCCTGGGAAGATCGGTCGCCGAGCACCACATAAATTCCGCCTAGATTGATCGCAGGAACTCCATCACGTTCGCGTCGCCGCGCCACCGCTTTTTCGGAACTTGATCCGTTGTGACCTCGCACTTCGCGAGCGCGCGCGCCTTTCCCTCCAGGTTGATTTCGGCGTAGATGTTGGTTGTCTCGAGCGAGGCGTGTCCAAGCCACGCCCGTACGGTATTGATCTCGACACCGGAACTCAACAAGTGTGTTGCCGTCGAATGACGAATGCTGTGCGGACTGCCTCGCTTCGTCGCGAGCGACGGCATGGTGCGTTGAACTTTCGCCGAAGTACGTTCGACCAGTGCGTGAATGCCGAAGCGCGTCATCGGCTGTCCACAACGATTGAGGAAGACCGTCTCATGCGACGGCCGGGCCATGACCAGCTCACGCAGCGCTTCCACGGTGGTCGGCCATATTGGGCATTCCCGTCGCTTGCGTCCCTTGCCGAGTATGTTGACCGACGCGTGATCGAGATGCAGAT
>JANYBE010000323.1 GCA_025360945.1 Rhizobacter sp.
CACTCGGCCGCGCGGCTCTGGTTGCCGCTGGCGTGCTTCATCACGACATCCAGCAAGGGCTTCTCGACGACGCCAAGGATCATGTCGTACATCGCCGCAGGTTCGACGCCGCGCAAGTCCTTGAAATAGATCTCCAGACTCTCGCGGATGCATTCTTCAATGTGCGTGGGTTTCTTCATCTTCTTCTTCGAGAGGACTGCCCGAGGGCAGCAGGCGATGCATGTCGGCGAGCGCGTCGAACCAGTCGCGCACGGCGCTCACCTGCGTCTCGACGTCTTCGATCCGGTTCATGCGCGCGCGAAACGCCTCGCCGCCCGGCAGCGGGCGTACGGCCCAGCCGATGTGCTTGCGCGCGCTGCGCACGCCGGCGTAGTCGCCGTAGAGCGCGTAGTGGTCAAGCAGGTGTTCGAGCAGCCACGCCTTTGCCTGTTGCGTCTCGGGTGCCGGGAGGTGCTCACCGGTCTCGAGAAAGTACGCGATCTCGCGAAAGATCCACGGCCGGCCCTGCGCCGCGCGGCCGATCATGATTGCATCGGCGCCGGTCGTGGCGAGCACATCGCGCGCCTTCTCGGGCGAGTCGATGTCGCCGTTGGCGACGACCGGGATGCGCAGTGCGGCCTTCACCGCACTCACCGTGTCGTACTCCGCAAAGCCCTTGTAGCCCTGCTCGCGCGTGCGGCCATGCACAGCGATCATCGCGACGCCAGCCGATTCGGCCGCGCGCGCGATGCGCACCGCGTTGCGCTCGGCCTCGCACCAGCCGGTGCGCATCTTCAGCGTCACCGGCACGTTGCGCGGCGCGCAAGCCCTGACCACGGCGTCGACGATCTCGAGCGCAAGCGGCTCGTCCTGCATCAAGGCTGAGCCGGCCCACTTGTTGCACACCTTCTTCGCCGGGCAGCCCATATTGATGTCGATGATCTGCGCGCCACGGTCGATGTTGTAGGCGGCGGCCTCGGCCATCATGGCGGCGTCGGTGCCGGCGATCTGCACCGAGATCGGAGTGACCTCGCCATCGTGATTGGCGCGCCGGCTCGTCTTCAGGCTGGCCCACAGATCCTTGCGAGAGGTCACCATCTCGCTCACCGCATAGCCCGCGCCGAGGCGCTTGCACAACTGGCGAAACGGCCGGTCCGTCACCCCGGCCATCGGGGCGGCGAACAGGCGATTCGCCAGAGCGAAGTGGCCGATCTGCATAAGAGTGGGTGGACAGGCGTGCTGAAAAAGGAGGCAGAAGTATAGCGGCCGCGACGGGCGGGATTTCCTGCGCTGTTCGCACGCGCCGACTGCCGATAATTGACACGAATGGACGCGTGGCTGGAATCGATGTTGACACTGCTGGCCCTGCCGAAATTCGGCTTGGGCACGGTGTTCGTGATCGCGTTCGTGTCGGCCACGCTGCTACCGCTGGGCTCCGAGCCGGCGGTGTTCGGTCTCGTCAAGCTCAGCCCCGAACTTTTCTGGCCCGCGATGCTGGTCGCGACCGCCGGCAACACGCTCGGCGGCGCGTTCACCTGGTGGAACGGCTACGGCGTCGAACGTGCCTACGAACACCTCAAGCACACCAAGCCGCCCGACGCGCGCGCGCTGCGCTGGTTGCAGCGCCTTGGCGCGAAAGCCTGCCTGCTGGCGTGGCTGCCTATCGTCGGCGACCCGCTGTGCGCGGTCGCGGGTTGGCTCAGGTTGCCGTTCTGGCCCTGCGTGCTCTATATGGCGATCGGCAAGTTTCTGCGCTACCTCGCGATGACCGCTGCGATGCTCTGGATCTGGCCCGGTCAATTCACTTTCTGACTCACGACATGGAGACCTCGATGGGCACGGCCTACGACGAACTCAAGCAGATCTGGACCCAGCTGCATCACTTCGGCCACCTGCAATCGATCGCCGGCTGGGACCAGGCGGCAATGATGCCGCCTAAGGGGAACACGGCGCGCGCAAACGCGATGGCCGCGATGGAAGGGCTGCTGCACCGCATGCGCACCGACCCGAAGCTAGTCACGTTGCTGGCCAACGCAGACGGGGAGGTGCTCGACGATTTCGCACGCGCCAACCTGGTCGAGATCCGCCGCGAATGGCGGGCCTCGAACGCGCTGCCGCAAGCCCTCGTCGAGGCCCAGTCGCTCGCCGCGGCGCGCTGCGAACACGCGTGGCGCAGCCAGCGTCCAGCCAACGACTGGGCCGGCTTCCTCGAGAACCTTCGCGAGGTGCTGCGCATCGGCCGCGAGGTCGCGCAGCGCCTGTCCGACGCGACCGGTCTCGCACCCTACGACGCGCTGATGGACCAGTTTGAGCCCGGCACCACCAGTGCCGACGTCGACCGCGTGTTCGGCGACCTGCAGCAGTGGCTGCCTGGGTTGGTGCAACAGGTGCGCCAACGCCAGTCACGCGAGACCGTGTTGCAGCCGACCGGACCGTTCGCGAAGGCCGCACAGCGTTCACTGAGCCTGGAGGTGATGGGGCTGCTCGGTTTTGACTTCGAGGGCGGCCGTCTCGACGAGAGCGCGCACCCGTTCAGCGGCGGTGTGCCCGAGGACACGCGCTTGACGACGCGCTATCGCGAAGACGATCTGATGCAAAGCCTGATGGGCACGATCCACGAGACCGGCCACGCGCGCTACGAGCAGAACCTGCCGCGCCAGTGGCTGGGCCAGCCCGTCGCCGCCGCGCGCTCGATGGGCATCCACGAAAGCCAGAGCCTGAGCTTCGAGATGCAGCTCGGCCGCAGCCGCGCGTTCGCTGGCCTGCTCGCGCCGAAGCTGCGCGCGCACTTCGGAGATCAGGCCGCGTTCGAGCCCGACAACCTGTACCGGCTGATGACGCGCGTGAAGCCCAGTCTCATCCGCGTCGATGCGGATGAGCTCACCTATCCGGCCCATGTGATCCTGCGCTATCGCCTTGAGTGCGAGCTGATCGCGGGCAGCCTGAACGCCGAAGACATTCCGGCGCGCTGGGACGAGGGCATGCAATCGCTGCTCGGCATCACCACGCGTGGCGACTACACGAACGGCTGCATGCAGGACGTGCACTGGAGCGGTGGCGCGTTCGGCTACTTCCCGTGCTACACGCTGGGCGCGATGTATGCGGCGCAGTGGTTCGCGGCGATCCGGGCGCGCACGCCAGACCTCGACGCGCGCATCGCGCGCGGCGAGCTTGGCGTCGCGTTCGACTGGTTGCGTGACAACATCTGGAGCCAGGCAAGCCGCTGGCCGACCGCCGAACTCGCGACGCGCGCGAGCGGCGAGGCGTTGAATCCGCTGCACTTCCGGCGTCACCTCGAGGCGCGCTACCTCGGCTGAGCCGGCCCCCAGGCCGGGAGAGTCTGCTCGAGGTCGTAGAGCACCGCTTCCGGACGGCGCAGCGCCTGCCCCGCAAAACGGGGCGCGTCGGCGCGCGGGCGCCGAGCAGCCTGCGATGGCCGTCGTCGAGCACTTCGGCGTGGCCGAGCGCTGCGCGAACTCGCGCCAAGCTGGGCGGATCAGCCCCGAGGGCTCGAAGATGTCGTGGTCGGCGCCGACGTTGTCGATGAACGACGCGCACAGCTCGCGCGGCGTCATCCCATTGGCCGGGCTGGCGGCTATGAAACCACCGGCCGGGACGCCGACATAGCTGGGGCAATCGGCGAAGGCCATGCCGGCCAGCGATTCCTCGAGCGCGCAGAGTGCACCGATCGCGTAGATCGCGCCGAGCGGAGCGCCGCCGGTAGGCCGAGGCCGATGCGCGCGGGGCGCTTGCGTGTCAAGCCGACGCTCACTTGCGTGCGGGCTTCTTCTTCGCCGGCGCAGCGTTGCGGGCCGGGGCCGAGCGCGGCGTCAGGTCCGTCGGGTGTGAGCTGAGTTCGTCGATGCGCGCGATGCGCGGCGCGGGCATCTTTGCCGGCGCGGTCTTCGACAGCTTGGCGACCTTCGCGCTCAGCTCGTCGATGCGCGCAACCAGTGCGTCCACATCTTTGGCCGACGGCACGCCGAGCTTGTTCAGCGCCTTCGCGGTACGCTCCTCGAATATGCCCTCGAGCTTGTCCCAGTGTTGACCGGCCTTGGCCTGCACGTCGCCAGCCATGCTCGTCATCTTGCTGGTCACGCCGCTCAGCTTCTCTTCGGCGACGCTTTGTGTTTTCTTCTGCAGCGTCGCGCCTTCCTTCACCAGCGCTTCGAACACCTTGGTGCCTTCGGCCTGTGCGCGCGAGAACGCGCCCATGCCGGCGAGCCAGATCTGCTGCGCGGATTCCTTCACTTGGCCGGCGAGCGCGCCATCGAGCAAACGTGTCGGTGCGGCGGCCTGTCGGTCGGCCATTGCCTTGAGTTTCTTGACCATGGTGTCTGTCCTTTCGTGAGGAGCGGCGAGCCGCCGCGAACCGCGAGACTATAGAAGGCGTGCCGGCCCGGCGCACCCTGAATCTCTAGTGAGTTGGCTCTATGTGGCTTGGGGTAAATCGGCAGCGTGGTCGCGGGGCGATTGGTCAAAATGCGCGCTGACCTGCAATGCTTTCCCGGAGGATCACAAGATGCACTACTTCGTCACCGGCGCAACCGGCTTCATCGGCAAGCGCCTCGTCAAGACCCTGCTCGCGCGTCGTGGCGCAACGGTGCATTTCCTGCTGCGGCCTGAGAGCGAGGGCAAGGTGGCGGACCTGCTCGCGTACTGGGGCGTGACGAAAGCGAAGGCGATTCCCGTCTTCGGTGACCTGACCGCGAAGAAGCTCGGCGTCTCGGCCGACGACGTGAAGAAGCTCAAGGGCAAGATCGATCACGTCAACCACCTGGCCGCGGTCTACGACCTGTCGGCCGACGAAGAATCGCAGGTGCGCGTCAACATCGAAGGCACGCGTAACGCGGTCGAGTTCGCGAAGGCCATTGACGCGGGTCATCTTCATCACGTGAGCTCGATCGCCGCGGCCGGCATGTACGAAGGCGTGTTCCGCGAGGACATGTTCGACGAGGCCGAGGGCCTGGACCACCCGTACTTCATGACCAAGCACGAGAGCGAGAAGATCGTGCGCAAGGAAGCCAAGTTGCCGTGGACGGTGTACCGCCCGGCGCTCGTCGTCGGCGATTCGCGGACTGGGGAAATGGACAAGATCGATGGCCCGTACTACTTCTTCAAGCTGATCCAGCGCATGCGGCAAATCCTGCCGCCGTGGATGCCGAGCGTGGGCCTGGAAGGCGGCCGAATCAACATCGTGCCGGTCGATTTCGTCGTCGCCTCGCTCGACCACATCAGCCACTCGAAGGCTGAACTCAACAAGAAGTGCTTCCACCTCGTCGACCCGAACGGCTACCGCGTCGGCGACGTGCTCGACATCTTCAGCAAGGCCGCGCATGCGCCGAAGATGAACCTGTTCATCAACGCCGCGCTGCTGGGCTTCATCCCGAAGAGCGTGAAGAAGGGAATGATGGCGCTCGCCCCGGTGCGCCGTGTGCGCGCCGCCATCATGAAGGACCTCGGGCTGCCCGACGACATGATGACCTTCATCAACTTCCCGACGCGCTACGACTGCCGCGAGACGGTTGCTGCGTTGAAGGGCTCCGCCATAGCATGCCCGAACCTGCGGGACTACGCGTGGCGGCTGTGGGACTACTGGGAACGCCATCTTGATCCTGCCCTGAAGATCGACCACTCGCTGCGCGGCCAGGTCGCCGGCAAGGTCGTGCTGATCACCGGCGGCTCGTCGGGCATCGGTTTGGCGGCGGCAGCGAAGTTCGCGAGGGCTGGCGCGATCACCGTGATCTGCGCGCGCGACGAGGCCAAA
>JANYBE010000364.1 GCA_025360945.1 Rhizobacter sp.
GGCAAACAGCGGCATCGAGTTCCGCAACATCAGCAAACGCTACGGTGATGCGACGAGTCCGCTTGTCGTCAAGGGCATCAGCTTCGCGGTGCCCAAGGGCACGCTCACGACGATCCTCGGCCCCAGCGGCTGCGGCAAGACGACCACGCTTCGCATGATCGCCGGGCTGGAGGTGCCCACCGAGGGGCGCATCCTGATCGAGGGCCGCGATGTGACGACGCTCGGGCCGGCCGAGCGCAACGTCAGCATGGTGTTCCAAAGCTACGCGCTGTTCCCGCACATGAACGTGCTGGCGAACGTGTCGTACGGTCTGAGCGTGTCGGGCGTCGCCAAGGCCGAGGTCGGGCGGCGCGCGCAAGACGCGATGGCCAGTGTCGGGCTCAAGGGCTTCGGTGCGCGCCTACCGAGCGAACTCTCGGGTGGCCAGCAGCAGCGCGTCGCGCTCGCGCGTGCACTGGTGCTCGAGCCCGCGGTGCTGCTGTTCGACGAGCCGCTGTCCAACCTCGACGCGCGCCTGCGCCGGGCCATGCGCGAGGAGATCCGCTCGCTGCAACAGCGGCTCGGCCTGACGGTGGCCTACGTCACGCACGACCAGAGCGAGGCGCTCGCGGTCAGCGACCAGATCATCGTGATGGACCACGGTGTGATCGCGCAGGCCGGCACGCCGCAAGACCTGTACGAGCGGCCGGGCAGCGAGTTCGTCGCCGGCTTCATGGGCGAGGCGATGCTGTTCGACGGCGTCTCGCTGGCCGACGGCTCGGTGCAGCTCGGGCCGATCAGGCTGCCGCGCGAGCCCGCGTTGGCGCCCGGCAAGGTCAAGGTCGCGGTGCGGCCCGAGGCGTGGGAGATGTTGCCTCCCGGCGCGGGCGCGCTCGCCGGCACGATTACCAAGTCAGCCTACCTCGGCAGCTTTCGTGAATACACGCTGAACACCGAACTTGGTGAGATTTTCGTCGTGTCGCCCGATCTGCTGCGCGAGTGGCAGGTTGGCGAGGCGCTCAGTTTGCGGCTGGCCGGACATGGCCTGTCGGTCGTGGCCGCCTGAGCGGGCGGAGCGCAACGGCTGCGTTACTTTCGGCAAACAAGTTGCATCAGATGCGGAACATCGCGCGGCCGCTCGGGTTCTAATTCGGTTCTTGCACTCTCGCGTCGCCGCCGCCATGAACCAACTCGACCAGCTCAAGAAATTTACGACGGTCGTTGCCGACAGCGGCGACTTCAAGCAACTCGCGCAGTACGCGCCGCGCGACGCGACGACGAACCCGTCGCTGATCCTGAAGGCGGTGCAAAAGCCCGAGTACGCGCCGCTGTTCAACGAGACGGTGAAGGCACACGGCAGCGAGCCGACCGACGCGATCATCGACGAGGTGCTGGTGCGCTTCGGCCTGGAGATCTTGAAGATCGTGCCGGGCCGCGTCTCGACCGAAGTCGATGCACGGCTGAGCTTCGATTGCGCGGCCAGCGTCGCGAAGGCGCTCCGCCTGATCGCGATGTACGAGCAGGCGGGCATCCCGCGCGCGCGCGTCCTGATCAAGCTCGCGTCCACATGGGAAGGCATCCAGGCTGCGCGAAGCCTGCAACGCGAGGGCATCAACTGCAACATGACCTTGCTGTTTTCGTTCAGCCAGGCTGTGGCCTGCGGCGAAGCTTGTGCCAAGCTGATCTCGCCGTTCGTCGGCCGCATCTACGACTGGTACAAGAAGAGTGCCGGCGCCAAGTGGGACGAGGCCGCTAATGCCGGCGCGAACGACCCGGGCGTGAAGTCGGTTGCGCAGATCTACACCTACTATAAGAAGTTCGGCATCGAGACCGAGGTGATGGGCGCGAGCTTTCGCAACGTTGGCCAGATCCAGGCGCTTGCTGGCTGCGACCTGCTAACGATCGCCCCCGAGCTGATGGCCGAACTGAAGGCCAGCGACGCGCCGCTTAAGCGCGCGCTCGATCCGAAGGCGGTGCAGACGGCCGACATTCATGCGATCACCTACAACGAAGCGACCTTTCGCTTTGCGCTGAACGACGACGCGATGGCCACCGAGAAACTCGCCGAAGGCATCCGCACGTTCGCCGTCGATGCCGGCAAGCTCGAGAAGCTTATCGAGGGGGCGAAGTGAACGCGCCGCGCTGTGATCGGACTGAAGCGTGGGCAGCGCTTCAGGGGCACTTCGAGGCGCATGGGCGCGAGCTCGATCTGCGCGAGGCCTTCGCGCGCGACCCGGGCCGCTTCGAGGCGATGAGTGTCGAGGCGCCCGAGGTCTTCGCCGACCTGTCCAAGAACTTGCTCGACACCGCGACACTGCACTTCCTGCTCGACCTCGCCGACGAATGCGGCGTGGCGGCCCGCCGCGACGCAATGCTGCGCGGCGATGCGATCAATACCACCGAGGACCGAGCGGTGCTTCACACCGCGTTGCGCGCTCCGCGTGGCGCGGCGCCATTCAACGACGATGTTCACGGCGTGCTCGATGCGATGCTGGCCTACGTGGAGACCGTGCGCGACACCGGCGCGAGTGGAATCCGGCACATCGTCAACATCGGCATCGGCGGCAGCGACCTCGGGCCGCAGATGGTCGTGCCCGCGCTCGATGGGTTCGCGCACCCAGGGCTCACGCTGCACTTCGTCTCGAACGTCGACGGTCACGACATCGCACCGGTGCTGCGCCCGCTCAAGCCCGCCGAGACCTTGTTCATCATCGCCAGCAAAACCTTCACGACGCAGGAGACGATGGCCAACGCGCACGCCGCAAAGGCCTGGTTCGATGCGAACGGCGGTACCGACACGGCCAAGCACTTTGTCGCGACGACGACCAACGTGGCGGGCGCGGCGCAGTTCGGCATCACGACGACCTTCGGCTTTTGGGACTGGGTCGGCGGTCGCTACTCGCTATGGTCGGCGATCGGGTTGCCGATCGCGCTGGCGATCGGCGCCGACCACTTTCGCGCGCTGCTCGGCGGCGCGCACGCGATGGACGAGCATTTCGCGCACGCGCCGGCGGCGAAGAACCTGCCGCTTCTGCTCGGGCTGATCGACGTCTGGTACCGCAACTTCCATCGCTTCACGAGCCGCAGCGTCGCGCCGTACCACCAGGGACTGAGACGACTGCCGGCGTATCTGCAGCAGCTCGAGATGGAGAGCAACGGCAAGCGCGTCGATCTGAACGGCGAGTCGCTGCCGTTCGCGACCGGCCCGGTCGTCTGGGGCGAGCCCGGCACGAATGGCCAGCATGCCTATTTCCAGATGCTGCACCAGGGCACCGACGTGATTCCGGTCGAGTTCGTCCTGGTCAAGCGGACGACACATGCGATGAGCGGCGTGCACGGCCCGCTGCTCGCGCAGCTCGAACAGCAGCACACGATGCTGCTCGCCAACGGCCTGGCGCAATCTCAGGCCATGATGCAGGGCAAGACGGCCGAACAAGCTCAGGCCGAGAAGGCGCCGACCGCGTCGAAGGCGCTTAACCCGCTGACGCTCGCGCGCCACCGCACCTTTCCCGGCAATCGGCCGAGCACGACGCTGGTGCTGGATCAGCTCACGCCCCGTTCGCTGGGTGCGCTCATCGCCTGCTACGAACACCGCGTTTTCACCAGCGGCGCGCTGTGGGGCATCAACAGCTTCGACCAGTGGGGCGTGGAGCTTGGCAAGGCCTTGTGCAACGACCTGCTGCCACGCCTGAGTTCGGGCGATGCGGGCGGTCTCGACGGCTCGACGGCCGGACTGCTGGCAAGACTGCGCCGCTGAGCGGACTATTGGAGCACGTCGGTGTCGCGGTGCTGCCAGTCAATGGCTGCTTCGATGCTGCCGTCCCGTGCCAGCCGCACAATTTTGGAGTCGTGCATCACGTGCTCGTTGTAGCGCCAGAACCGGGTACCCAGGAAGCGAGCCAGCCGGCGCGTGTCGCCGGCGCTGCGCAAAGAAAGCTCCAGTTGGCCCGATCCAGTCGGCGCGCCCGGCGATAGCGGGCCCAGTCCTGCGGCGTGGCTTCGACCGGATCGATGCTGACGACGAGAAAGGCGACGTCGAGCTGCGTCCGGTCGGCCGCCGCCTGCAGCTCTTCGAGCGTGCGCAGGGTCGTCGAGCAAACGCTGCGGCGCGCCTCGTAAGCCATCGCGATCACGACCCTGCGACCCTGCCATTGCGCTAGTTCACGTGCCACGCCGTTGTCGTCGGTGAATCTGAGGTCGAGCTGGTAGGCGCTTGCCGGCGCGGCGCGAACACCCCCCGTCAAGCCCGCCAGGCCGGTCCAGGCCAAGGCGAGCAGGGCCCGGCGGCGTCGCCATGTGAGCGTGGGAGTCGTCACGTTGTCCTGAGCGTCAAAAGCGACCGATCACGCGGACTCCGGCCGGGGCCGAGCTCGCATAGCCGATCGCGCCAGGGTTGGCCTTGATGAAGCTGATCAACTCGGCGTCAACACCTGGCGGGTGTAGGAGCGACCATTGGTCTGCGCCAGGAAGTAGTTGTCGGTCGGATCCAGCGAAGCCTTTTTGGCGCGATAGTACGGCGTCCAGCGGTCGGCGAACGTGCGACCCAGCTGTGCGCAGCCGGTCCAGCTGCCGCGCGCGCCGGCGTTGCCGCCCAGGTCGGTGTCGTGCAACCGGTAGTACTCGCTGATGACTTCCCCCCCGTTGTTGTTGTAGGCACCATAGGCGCCGAGCATGGCAAGGCGGGTGCTGCTGGTGAGGACGCTGTTCGCGTCGTAGGCGCCCACGGTCTGACGCAGGCCGTGTACGCCGAGGCTCAGGCCGTCGAGCGCGCCGTTGAAGCGCATGCCCAGGCTGAAGCCCAGCGCCTTGTTGGCGTTGTCGTCCCCCGACGCGTTGGGGTTTAGGGCGCCATCGGCGATGCGCGTGCCGTTGCCCGCGTAGAGGTCATAGGCCAGCCGACCAATGCTCGTGCGCAGGCTGCCGGTGGCCCAGATTCCAGTCGTGTGTACCGGCAGGATGCCGCCGTCGTCCTCGAAGTCGAGCATGCGCGGGCGCAGGATCGAAGTCTGGATCTGCGCGCCGTGGTGGAACGCCCGGTTCCAGTAGCCGAACGGGGTGTGCAAGCGGCCCATCCAGACGGTCAACTGGTCGTTGAACGTGTAGCCGATCTGGGCGCGCTTCAGGTCGGCCACGCTGTCGCCGGAACTGCTGCGCGCCGTGGTGCCTGTGAGTGACTCGGCGCTGACAATGGGTGCCAGGCTGCCGCAGGCGCTGGGCGCACGCGTGCTGGTCGCCGAAGACAACCCGGTCAACCAGGAAGTCATCCTCGCGACGCTGGAGTCGTTGGGCTGTGTGGCGCTGTTGACCACCAGCGGCACCGAGGCGCTGAACGCGCTCGCGCATGCCAAGTTCGACACGGTGCTGATGGACTGCCAGATGCCCGAGATGGACGGCTTCGAGGCCGTGGCGCGCCTTCGCAGCGGAATGCACAGCGGGGCACAGTTCGCGAACTCGCCGCGGCTGCCGGTAGTTGCGTTGAAGGCGAATGCGCTGGTCGGCGATGCCGAGCATTGCCTGACCGCCGGCTTCGACGACTACCTGAGTAAGCCATTCACACGGCGCCAGATCGAGTCGCTGGTCTGCAAATGGGTGCCCAAACGGCTGGTCGCGGCATAAGGTTCGTGGCAACTGGACAGCTCGTGCGCAACCGAGCCCGACGCCGAAGCGACTTCCCGGGGGTAGGCAAGCTGGCGCGCGCCCGCGCCATGCCCCGACATCAGCGCAGCGCCAGCCCCCGCACTGCCGCGAACGCTGCGTCAAGCGCCTGCTCGGCGACGCGCGACTTCCACTCGTCTGTATCGGTATAGAACGCGTCGCGCGTCTGCCGCTTGATCTGCGCCAGCATCGCTGCGGGTGCCTCGGGGTGGTTCTCGGCCCACTGGTCGGCGCGCAGCGCGTTCATCATTTCCATGATCGGCAGCGTACCGTATTCGAGTGCGATGCCGGTGTACTCGGCTTGGGCGCATTCCTGATAGGCGGTCATCCACATCAGACCTTGCAGCGGCGCCGATGTGGAACTGCCGTCATAGATGCTGGTGAGCTTGTCACCCCACCAAGCGCGGGCGCGCTCCAGCGCGGCGGCGTCGTCGGCGCACGCGAAGATGCGTTCGCCGACGCCGCTCGGCCCGAGGCCTGTGTGCACGTCGATCCAGCCCAGTCGCTCGCAGCGGGTGGCGTGATCCTGCAAGACGTGGCGCAAGGTCGTGTGGCTCCAGGTCGGGTTGCGACCGCCGTAGAACACACCTTCGGGGTGGTCGTACTGGCCGCCCGAGATCGCGGCCTGCAAGGCATCCATGCCTCGCGTCTGCACAAAGCGTTGCGTGATCGCGTTGATCTCGGCGGACGGCGGCCAGGTGGGCGGCACCAGTGCAGCGGCGAGCTCGTCGTAGCCGGGGTTGCGCGGCAGTGGCTGGCTGAAGTCGTGGAAGTTGCGGTTCAGGTCGACGTTCTCCTGAGTCGTGCGGCGCCACCACGAGAAACCGTAGGGATTGAGCGCATGGATGTAGAGCACCGCGACCTGCGCCAGCGCGGCGGCCTGACGAAAGGCCGCGTCGCGCAGCAGCAGGGTCTGCACGCCGGAGCCGCAATAGCCCTCGACGCCATGGCAAGCGCTTGAGATGATCAGCAGCGACCTGGCATCGCGTGCGCCGTCGAGCACCACGTCCATCGCCAGCGTTTCGCCGTCGCGGCCAATCATCGGATGCACATGCGATTGCACGTCCATGCCACAGGCGTCTGCGACGGCGAGAAACTTAGCGCGGGCCTCTTGGTAGCTTTGCGAAAAATGCTGACTGACGTGGGAGTGAGTCATGGTGGCATTCAGCGTGCGGTGTTCAGCCACTTCTCGGCCAGATTCACCCACAGCGTTGCGCCGAGCGGGATCAGCTCGTCGTTGAAGTCGTAGCTCGGGTTGTGCAGCATGCACGGACCCATGCCGTGGCCGCCTTCGCGGTGGCTGCCGTCGCCGTTGCCGATCAGGAAGTAGCAGCCAGGCTTCTCGAGCAGGAAGAAGCTGAAGTCCTCGGCACCCATCGTGGGCTCGAACTCCTGCACGTTCTCAGGCCCGACCAGCTCTGTCATCACCTGGCGCGCGAACTCGGTCTCGCCAGCGTGGTTGATCGTCGGCGGGTAGTTGCGCTTGAAGTGGAACTCGCAGGTGGCTTCGAAGGCCGCGCAGGTGTGCTCGCTGATCTCTTTCATGCGCCTTTCGATGAGATCCAGCACCTCCAGCGTGAAGGTGCGCACCGTGCCCTGGATCTCGCAGCTGTCGGGCACCACGTTCGTGGCTTCGCCGGTGTGGATCATGGTCACCGAGATCACGCCAGCGTCGATCGGGCGCTTGTTGCGCGTGATGATGGTCTGAAAGGCCTGTACCAGTTGGCAGGCCACCGGCACCGGGTCGATGCCGTTGTGCGGCATCGCGGCGTGTGCGCCCTTGCCGTGGATCGTGATCCTGAACTCGTTGCTGCTCGCGAAACACGGCCCGCTCTTCAGTGCGAACTGGCCGACCGCCATGCCCGGCCAGTTGTGCGCGCCAAACATCGCCTCCATCGGGAACTTCTCGAACAGGCCGTCCTTGATCATCTCGCGCGCGCCGCCGCCGCCTTCTTCGGCGGGCTGGAACACCAGGTAGACGGTGCCGTCGTAGTTGCGGTGCTTGGAGAGGTGCTTGGCCGCGGCCAGCAGCATCGCGGTGTGGCCGTCGTGACCGCAGGCGTGCATCTTGCCGGCGTGCTGGCTAGCGTGCGCGAAGGTGTTGTGCTCGGACATCGGCAGCGCATCGATGTCGGCGCGCAGGCCGACGGCGCGGTCGCTGGTGCCGTTCTTGAGGATCGCGACCACGCCGGTCGTGCCCATGCCACGGTGGATCGGGATGCCCCAGTCGGTAAGCTGCGTGGCGATCACGTCCGAGGTGCGCTGCTCCTGGAAGCAGAGTTCGGGGTGGGCGTGGATGTCACGTCGGACGGCGGCGATCGCTGCCGCGTCAGCAAGAATGGACTCGATCATGCGCATAGTGGGCTCCGGCCGGACGGTTCAAGGCCGGAGAAGTTTACCCGTGGCGCAGAGACCCCTTAGCGTGTTCAGCGCCGGGCCGCCGCCCCTAGCCGTCCGCTAGCCGGCCCGCATCCCCTCGGGAGATCGACCAACGTACCCGTTCGCCCAGGAGCACCATCACCTCTTGACCCTCCCGTCCTCGGTGAGCATCGAGAGATCGACGAAGCGCGAGGCGACGTGATCCTTGGGCCCGAACCTGACCGAGAAGCCGCCGAAGTCCGCGTTCTGGATCGACTCCAGCCCAGTGATCAGCGAGTCACGCGTGGGGTTGCGGCCGGCACGCCTGAGACCTTCTGTAAGCACCTTCGCGCCCAGGTAGCCTTCCATGCTCGAGTAGTTCGGTTGGGCGTCGCCCCCAGCCTTGTGCACCGCTTCGAGGTACTCGCGCGCGATCGGTGTCGTGGTCGAATACGGGAACGGCATCACCTGGCTGACCATGATGCCATTGGCTTCCTTGCCGAGCTCGTCGGCCAGTGCCTGGGTACCGACGAACGAGACGTTGAAGAAGGTGCCGCCGTAACCGGCCTTGCGCGACTCGCGGATGAAGGCGGCACAGGACTTGTAGGCACCGATCTGCACCACGGCTTCGGGCATCTTGGGCGTGATGTCCTTGACCGCTTGCGCGACATTGACGGTGTTGCGCTCGAACACGCCGAGCGCGACCGGCGCGAGGTTCAAGGCCTTCAGCGCGCGCGTCACGCCCTCGAGACCGGCCTTGCCATAGGCGTCGTTCTGGTAGAAGACGGCGATCCTCTGCAGCCCCAGTGAGGTGAGCTGCTTGACGATTAGCGCGGTTTCGTCGTAGTACGAGGCACGCAGGTGGAACACCGACTTGTGGAACGGGTCGCGCAGCGCCTCGGCACCGGTGAACGGGCCGAAGAATGGGATCTTCGAGTCGACCACCAGAGGCAGTGCCGCCAAACAGGTGGGTGTGCCGATATAGCCGAACAGGCCGAACACGTCGTCCCGGATGAACTTGTCGGTGTTGGCCTTGCAGCGGTCGGGCTCGTAGCCGTCGTCGGCCACGCGCAGCTCGACGGCGTTGCCGTTCACGCCGCCCTGGGCATTCAAGGTGTTGAAAAAAATGCGTGCGCCGGCATTCATCTGCAGGCCGAGTTGCGCGGCGGGACCGGTCATCGCGGCCGACTGTCCGAGCACGATGCAGTTGGCTTGCGCGACTGCAGGCAGGGCCAGCGTCGCGCCGATTGCAGCGACGCGCCTGATTGCATCACGACGGTTCATGTTGGTTCCTCAACGGCGTTGTGCAGGCGGCGCGTCGCGTCGGGCGTACGGCCCCCGCGGGTGGTGAGCGGATGTCATTAGCATAGAGCCTAGCGCGGACGTCGTCACTACGTTGTGGGCGTGCGCACACATTCGGCGAAGCGAACTCTGTGCAATAGTGCACCCATGAACACGACCATCGTCCGTGCGGCCTGCCCGCACGATTGCCCGGACACCTGCGCGATCCGCGTCACCGTCCAGGACGGCAGGGCCATCAAGGTTCAGGGCGATCCTGAGCACCCGCCGACCCACGGCGCGCTGTGCACCAAGGTCTCGCGCTACCCGGAGCGCACCTACCACGCTGAACGCGTGCTGCACCCGATGAAGCGCAGCGGCCGCAAAGGCAGCGGCCAATTCGTGCGCGTGAGCTGGGATCAGGCCTTGGCGGACATCGCGGGGCGGCTGAAGACCATCGCGGCGCAAGACCCGCAGGCCATCGTGCCCTACAGCTACGCTGGCACGATGGGACTGGTGCAGAGCGAGAGCATGGCGGCGCGCTTTTTCAACCGGGTCGGTGCCTCGCTGCTCGATCGCACGATCTGCTCGAGCGCCGGCGGCGATGCCCTGCAGGCAACCTACGGCGGCAAGATTGGCATGCACTTGGAGTTCTACGCCGAGAGCAAATTGATCTTGATTTGGGGCAGCAACTCGATTGCGTCGAACCTGCACTTCTGGACCTTCGCTCAGGCCGCCAAGCGCAACGGCGCGAAGCTGATCTGCATCGACCCGCGCCGGACCGAGACCTCAGACAAGTGCCACCAGCACATCGCGCTGCTGCCCGGTACCGACGCGGCGCTCGCGCTCGGGCTCATGCACGAGCTGATCCAGCACGACTGGCTCGCTCACGCCTACATCGCGCAGCACACCGATGGCTGGCCCGCGCTGCGTGAGCGCGCGCTGCAATGGCCGCCGGAGCGTGTCGCGCAGGTGTGCGCCATCACGGCCGAGGAGGTGCGCACTCTGGCGCGCGACTACGGGTTGAGCCGTCCCGCCGCGATCCGCCTGAATTACGGCATGCAGCGCGTACGTGGCGGCGGCAACGCGGTGCGCTTGATCGCGATCCTGCCCTGCCTGATCGGCGCGTGGCGTGACCGGGCCGGCGGCATGCTGTTGTCGAGCTCGGGCTGGTTCAAGTCGGCGCGCAACGACGCCGCCTTGCAGCGGCCCGACCTGCTCGGCGGCCGGCTTCCGCGCACCATCAACATGAGCACGATCGGCAACGACCTGCTACGCGAGTCGTCGCCCGACTTCGGCCCCAAGATCGAGGCACTGATCGTCTACAACAGCAACCCGGTGGCGGTCGCACCCGATTCGACCCAGGTGGTGCGCG
>JANYBE010000438.1 GCA_025360945.1 Rhizobacter sp.
CTCGAAGCCGACGTTGAGCACGATCTCGTTGTTCTTGACGTACTCGGCGGGCACCTGCACCGTGGCATCGACGAACACCGCCACGTACGGCGTGAAGCCGTTGTCGGTGCACCAGTCGTGCAGCGCGCGGATCAGGTACGGGCGGGTCGACGTTCCCGCAGTCGCCGGTGCGATCGGAGGAGAGCTCATGCGTTCAAAGCCAAGCCGCGCAATTACTTGCGCATCACCTTCTCGGACGGCGTGAGCGCCTCGATGTAAGCCGGGCGCGAGAAGATGCGCTCGGCGTACTTGAGCAGCGGGACGGCGTTCTTCGACATGTCGATGCCGTAGTAGTCCAGGCGCCACAGCAGCGGCGCGATTGCCACGTCAAGCATCGAGAAGTCGTCGCCCAGCATGTACTTGTTCTTCAGGAAGATCGGCGCGAGCTGCGTGAGCCGGTCGCGGATCTGCGAACGCGCTTTCTCGAGCTGCTTGTCAGTGCCCTTCATACCGCGCGACTCGAGCATGTTCACGTGCGCGAACAGCTCCTTCTCGAAGTTGAACAGGAACAGGCGCACACGCGCGCGCGCCACCGGGTCACCCGGCATCAGCTGCGGGTGCGGGAAACGCTCGTCGATGTACTCGTTGATGATGTGCGACTCGTACAGGATCAGGTCGCGCTCGACCAGGATCGGCACCTCGTTGTACGGGTTCATCAGCGCAATGTCTTCAGGCTTGGCGAACAGGTCGACGTCGCGAATCTCGAAGTCCATGCCCTTCTCGAACAGGACGAAGCGGCAGCGGTGAGAATACGGGTCGGTCGTTCCGGAGTAGAGCACCATCATGGCAGCAGATCCTTTGTCTGCGCTCTCATCGGGGTGAGAGAGCGCGTGTCAGAAAACGAGAGCGCAGTGGTCGGCCCGGTGAGGCGTTCCACTGCGCAGGTGGCCCGCAAGCCCTGTTCAGGCCGCAGGCGACAGCAACGTCACTTGACGTCTTTCCAGTACGCAGCGCTGAGTCGCCAGGTGAACAGTGTCAGCACACTCAGGAAGATAAGCACCCACACGCCGATCTGGGTGCGCTTGCCTTGCGCGGGTTCGCCCATCCATTGCAGGTAGGCGACGAGGTCGCCGACCGATTCGTTGTACGACTGCTCGTCGAGCTTGCCCGGCGTGAGCTGCTCGAAGCCCTCGAAGACGTGAATCGTCTTGCTCGGGTCATGGTGGTCCTTCTCGTCGACGAACCTGGCGGCGCGCTGGCCCTGCAGCTCCCACAGCACGTTGGGCATCGCCACGTCGGGGAAGGCCATGTTGTTCCAGCCGGTCGCCTTGGTCTCGTCGCGGTAGTAGGTGCGCAGGTAGGTGTAGAGGTAGTCGGCGCCGCTGCCCTTGCCGATGTCGGCGCGCGAGCGGGCGATCACCGAGAGATCGGGCGGCGCGGCGGCGAGCCACTCTTTGGCCTGTTTCGGATCGAACGAGATCTTCATCACGTCGCCGACCTTGTCGGTGGCAAACAGCAGGTTCTGCTTGATCTGCTCGTCGCTGAGGCCGATGTCTTTCATGCGGTTGTAGCGCATGTAGTTGGCCGAGTGGCAGTTCAGGCAGTAGTTGACGAACAGCTTTGCCCCGTTTTGCAGCGCGGCGACGTCGTTCATCTTCTCGACCGGGAATTTGTCCCAGGCGTAGCCGCCCTCGTTGGCCGAGGCGCCCGCGACGCAACCGAACGCGACCAGCAGGGAAAGGACGAATTTTTTCATTGTGGTGGTACTCCGTCAGGCGCTGGTCAGTGAGCGGCGTAGGTGACGCGGTCGGGCACGGGCTTGAAAGTGCCGACGCGGCTCCACCACGGCATCAGCAGGAAGAAGCCGAAGTACACCAGCGTGCCGATCTGCGAGATGACGTTGCCGGTCGCCGAGGGCGGCTGCGAGCCGAGGTAGCCCAGCACCAGGAAGAAGAACACGAACACGCCGTAGGCATACTTATGCCAGTCGGGGCGGTAACGGATCGACTTGGCCAGGCTGCGGTCGAGCCAGGGCAGGAAGAACAGGATCATGACCGCGCCGCCCATGATGACCACGCCCCAGAACTTGGCGTCGAAGGTCTTC
>JANYBE010000453.1 GCA_025360945.1 Rhizobacter sp.
CCTGGACCACGAAGACCGAGGAAATGCCGGTCTTCGGCACCATGGCCAGCCGCTTCAACGACGACGGCGTGACTGCGCTGTATCAAGCGCTGCTGCCGCGGCTCGCCGCGCTCGGCCTCAAGGTCAGCCCCGGCACGCTGCCGATCACCGCCACGCGCCACAGCACGCACCAGGTGCCGATCGTGCCCGGCGCGCGCGTACGCTACCTGGCTGACATCGCCCACATCGTGCGCGGCTTCAAGAATCGCGCGCGCGCGCAGGCCGAGCTGGCACGCGAGATCCAGCAACTGCGCGCGACCGCCGCCATGCTGCAGACGCAGAAGCCCGAGCGCCACCGGGCGGTCGAGGCCGTCGACGATCTGGCCGGCACGCGCGAGGCCCGGCTCGACCCTGCGTCGCGCAAGCTGCTGGCCATGTGGCCGCAGATGCAGGCCGCCTACGCCGGCGACGAGTACGTCGTGAAGATCCGCGACAAAGAGATCCGCACCGAGCTCACGCACACGACGCTGAGCGGCAACAAGATCCGAAAGGTCGCGCTGCCGACCTACGAGGATCATGGCGAGCTGCTGAAGTGGCTGATGCTGGACAACGTGCCCGGCTCCTTCCCGTACACGGCTGGCACCTTCGCGTTCAAGCGCGAGGGCGAGGACCCGACGCGCATGTTCGCCGGCGAGGGTGATGCGTTCCGCACCAACACCCGCTTCAAGCTCTTGAGTTCGGGCATGGCGGCCAAGCGCCTGTCGACCGCGTTCGACTCGGTCACGCTGTATGGCAACGATCCGGCCGTGCGCCCGGACATCTACGGCAAGGTCGGCAACTCGGGCGTGAGCATCGCGACGCTCGACGACATGAAGGTGCTGTACGGGGGCTTCGACCTGACGAACCCGGCCACGTCGGTCAGCATGACGATCAACGGCCCGGCGCCGACGATCCTGGCGATGTTCATGAACACCTCGATCGACCAGAACCTGGACAAGTTCAAGTGCGACAACGGGCGCGAGCCGACCGCCGACGAATCAGCCAAGATCGTCGCGAGGTCAAGGAGAACGTGCGCGGCACGGTGCAGGCCGACATCCTGAAGGAAGACCAGGGCCAGAACACCTGCATCTTCTCGACCGAGTTCAGCCTGAAGGTGATGGGCGACATCGCCGAATATTTCGTGCACCACGGCGTGCGCAATTTCTACTCGGTAAGCATCAGCGGCTATCACATCGCCGAGGCGGGCGCGAACCCGATCAGCCAGCTCGCGTTCACGCTCTCGAACGGCTTTACCTTCGTCGAGGCGTATCTGGCGCGCGGCATGCACATCGACGACTTCGCGCCGAACCTGTCGTTCTTCTTTACCAAACGCAAGGACCCGGATTAAACCGTGCTCGGCAGAGTGGCCAGGCGCATCTGGGCGGTGGCGATGCGGGATCGCTACGGTGCGAACGAGCGCAGCCAGAAGCTGAAGTACCACGTGCAGACCAGTGGCCGCAGCCTGCACGCGCAGGAGATCCAGTTCAACGACATCCGCACCACGCTGCAGGCGCTGATCGCGATCTACGACAACTGCAACTCGCTGCACACGAATGCGTTCGACGAGGCGATCACGACGCCGACCGAAGACAGCGTGCGCCGCGCGATGGCGATCCAGCTGATCATCAACCGCGAATGGGGCCTGGCAAAGAACGAGAACCCGAACCAGGGCGCCTTCATCATCGACGAGCTGACGGAGATCGTCGAGGAGGCTGTGCTCGCCGAGTTCGAGAAGATCGCCGAGCGCGGCGGCGTGCTGGGCGCGATGGAAACCGGCTATCAGCGCGGCAAGATCCAGGAAGAGAGCATGCACTACGAGATGCTCAAGCACACCGGCGAGTACCCGATCGTGGGTGTCAACACCTTCCGAAATCCGCATGGCGACCCGACCGTCGACACGCTGGAGCTCGCGCGCTCGACCGACGACGAGAAGCACAGTCAGCTCAAGCGCCTGGCCGAGTTCCAGGCGCTGCACGCTGCCGAGTCACCTGCGATGCTGCGACGCCTGCAGGACGCGGTTATCGCCAACGCGAACGTGTTCGAGGTGCTGATGGACGCGGTGCGCTGCTGCTCGCTCGGCCAGATCACGAATGCGCTGTTCGAGGTAGGCGGTCAGTACCGCCGCAGCATGTAGCCGCCGGCGCGCATTCTTGCCGGACGGAGTGCAGGGGCGACATCCGTCGCCGCCGTTCCGCGCTAGAGTCAGCCGCACAGGCACACCGGGAGTTCAGGCGTGGTGGTGAGACGGCTGATGCGAGTACTCGTGGCGTTGGCCGGGCTGCTGCTGGTCGCCTCGGCCGCAGCGCAGGACCACCGCATCGCGCTCAGCGCCGCAGAGAGCGGGTGGATCGCCGCCCACCCGGTCGTGCGGGTCGGCCTGTCGCGCGAGTTCCCGCCGTACTACTTCTTCGACGCGAATCAGCAGCAGCCACACGGCTTCGCCATCGAGTCGATGGACTTGTGGGCGCAGCGCACAGGGCTGCGCTTCGAGTTCCATCGCTACGCGTCGTTCACCCAAGTCATCGCTGCGCTGAAGGCCGGCGAGGCGGACATGACGCCGTTCACGACGCCGGTCGAGTCGCAACGCACGTTCGCGACGTTCACGCGCCCGACCTTCATCAGCAATCTCGTGCTGGCCGCGCGCCGCGATGTCCCCGATGTCTCGGCCACTGCCAACTTCGGAGGGCGACGCGTCGCGGTGGAGCAGGGACCTGGCGTCGAAGCCCTGGTCCGGGAGCGCTACCCGCAGACCCAGCTGCTCCCCTTCCCGGACGCGGAGA
>JANYBE010000464.1 GCA_025360945.1 Rhizobacter sp.
AGTACAAAGGAAGGCCGCTGAGCTCGAGCGCCAACTCGCCACGCTCACCGGCCACCAAAGCGCCCGCGTCAAGCCTTACGGCAAGCATCTGCTGATCCAGATGCACCGACAGGGCGGTGATGACACCGACGACAGCGCCGAAGGCATCGTGCTCGCGTTCGCGGGCGCGCAGACCGCGTTTCGCCTTTAACTCGTTCATCGCGCTCGCGCTCGCCGAGCACCTTGGAGGACTGCACGCATCGGCGTGGCCGAGGTACGGGGAAGGCGGCGATGCTAACGACGATCCGCCACGCGGCGCTGCCAGCAATCGCGATCGGCCACACCGCCGCGCTGGCATTGCCCCTCGAGCAGCGCAGCATCGTCGTGCTGTTCGCCGCGCTGCCTGCCAACCTCGTCGAGTTCCTATGTGCTCGCCTCGCGCATGGGCGGCGACGCCGCCTACGTCGCCGGGCCGGTGACGCTATCCACGCTGCTGGGCATGCTCAGCATTCCGCCGTCGCTGGCGGTGCTTCACTGAGCCGCTGGGCGAGCGCCCAGTCGATGTGCTCGCGCACAAGTTCGTGGGCGCCGGCGCGGCGCGCCTCGAGCGCGGCCACGATCGCCGCATCACCATTCGCTCGCAGCGCATTGCCCAGGCCCACCGCGAGGTTGCGCTGCCAGCGCGCGAAGCCGATGCGCCGGATCGCGCTGCCCTCGGCGCGGTGCAGGAACTCGGCTTCGTCCCAGGCCCAGAGTTCGAGCAGCGTCGACGCACCCAGCGTCGCGCGCGCATCAAAGTCCGGCAGCGTACTCCTGTGCGCGTACTTGTTCCACGGGCAGATGAGCTGGCAGTCGTCGCAGCCGTAGATGCGGTTGCCGATCAGCGGCCGCAGCTCAAGCGGGATCGGCCCGACGTGTTCGATCGTCAGGTAGGAAATACAGCGCCGCGCATCGAGCCGATACGGCGCGACGATGGCCTGCGTCGGGCAGACATCAATGCAGGCGCTGCAAGTGCCGCAGTGCGGTGAAGAGGCCTCGGTCAACGGCAGCGCCAGATCGACGTAGATTTCGCCGAGGAAGAACATCGAGCCTGTCTCGCGATTCAGCACCAGCGTGTGCTTGCCACGCCAGCCCATGCCGCTTTGCACCGCGAGCTCGGCCTCGAGCACCGGCGCCGAATCTGTAAAGACGCGGTGGCCGAACGGCCCGATCGCGTCGGCGACCTTGTCCGCGAGTTGCTGCAGGCGCGCCCGCATCACTTTGTGATAGTCGCGACCGCGCGCATACAGCGCAAGCGCCGCATGCTGCGGATCGCCCAGACGCTGCCACTCGATTGCCTGCCAGTCCTCCGCGGTGTCGCGCGGCAGGTAGTCCATGCGCGCGGTGATCACGCGCAACGTGCCAGGCACCAGCTCGGCCGGCCGTGCGCGCTTCAGGCCGTGCAACGCCATGTAGGCCATTGAGCCGTGGAAACCGTTGCTCAACCACGCCAGCAGCCCGGCTTCGGCATGTGCCAGGTTCACGTCGGCCACGCCGATCTGTGAAAATCCCAGCGTCATTGCCCACTCGCGCAAGTTCGCGAGCAAGGCGTCCTGCTGTTCAGGGTTCCACTGCCGAGTGCTGTTCATTTGTCATCGATTCTAGAAACCTCCTTCGCCCACTGGCCCGACGAGGCCGCGTGTGCCGCATCGGCCACTGAGCTGGCGCTCCACGCGGGCCTGATGAGCGCCTTCATCGAACTGCACGGGCCGCTGGGCGCCGGCAAGACGACCTTTGTGCGCCACCTGCTGCATGCGCTGGGCGTGCAAGGCCGCGTGAAGAGCCCGACCTATGCGCTGATGGAGTCGTATGAGATCGAACGCAACGACCAGGTGCTGCCGATCTGGCACTTCGACTTCTACCGTTTTGACGATCCTCAGGAGTGGGCAGACGCTGGCTTTCGCGATGTGTTCGCGTCGACGGGACTGAAGCTGGTCGAGTGGCCCGAGAAGGCCGAAGGTTTGTTGCCGCGAGTCGATCTGCGCGTCTTCATCGAGCCGGGTGCCGACGAGCAGCGTAGCGTGAAGATCACCGCACACACAGCGCTCGGCATGGGCCTGCTCACATGACGACGCGCCGCCAGGCCCTGCGCTCGATGGGCTCGCTCGCGCTGCTGATCGGTCACAGCAAGCTCGCGTTCGGCGCCGCCATCGTCGCGGTGCGTGTCTGGCCGGCGGCCGATTACACGCGCGTGACGATCGAGTCCGACGCGCCGTTATCGCAGAAGCATCGGCTGCTCGAGAACCCGGATCGCCTCGTGATCGACATCGACGGCCTCGAGCTCAGCCCGGCGCTGCACGACCTGGTCGGCAAGGTGCGCGCCGACGACCCGTTCATCGCCGGCGTGCGCGCCGGCCAGAACCAGCCGCGCGTCGTGCGCCTCGTGATCGATCTGAAGCAGGCCACTACGCCGCAGCTCTTCACGCTTTCGCCTGTGGCCGCCTACCAGCACCGGCTCGTGTTCGACCTGTACCCGACACAGGAACGCGACCCGCTGCTCGCACTGATTCGCGACCGGGAAGCCGCCGAGCAACAGGCGGCGAAGACGGTGCAGGACGCGCTCGGCGAGTTCATCGGCAAGATGGAAAAGCCCGCACCCATGCCGCCCTACGCCAGTGCATCGACACCGCCGCTTGTGCCCCCGACGGTTGCCGCCACAGCGCCGATGCAGCAGACGCCCGCGCCTCTGTCACCGGGTGTGCAGGGCAGGATCGATCGGCTGATCGTCGTCGCCATCGACCCAGGCCACGGCGGCGAAGACCCAGGCGCGAGCGGCCCGAGCGGCCTGCACGAAAAAGACGTGGTGCTGCAGATCGCCACGCAGCTGCGCGACCGCATCAACACGCTGCCCAACATGCGCGCGATGCTGACACGCGACGCCGACTTCTTCGTGCCGCTGCATGAGCGCGTGCGCAAGGCGCAGCGCGTGCAGGCCGACCTGTTCGTGTCGATCCATGCCGATGCCTTCATCACGCCGGCCGCGCGCGGTGCCTCGGTGTTCGCGCTCAGCCAGGGCGGCGCCACGAGTGCCGCGGCGCGCTGGATGGCCAACCGCGAGAACGCCTCCGACGCGGTCGGAGGCGTCAACATCGGCGCGAAAGACCCAGCCGTGTTGCGTGCCCTGCTCGACATGAGCACGACAGCGCAGATCCGCGACAGCCTGCGGCTCGGCGGCGAGGTGCTGGGCCAGATCGGCCGCGTCGGCAAGCTGCACAAGGGCAGCGTCGAGCAGGCCGGTTTCGCGGTGCTGAAGGCGCCCGACATCCCGTCGATCCTGGTCGAGTCGGCCTTCATCTCGAACCCCGAGGAAGAAGCCAAGCTGCGCGACCCGCAGTACCAGGCGCAACTCGTTCACGCACTTGCGATCGGCATCCAGCGCTACTTCGCCAAGAACC
>JANYBE010000488.1 GCA_025360945.1 Rhizobacter sp.
GCGGGATTTCCGAATGAAGCGATGCGCCAGCGCGCCGCCGCGTTGATCGACAGCGTCGGTCTGACGCCTTGGCGGAACAACCTCGCCGGCAACCTCAGCGGCGGCCAGCAGCAGCGCGTCGGCGCGCTGCGTCATCGCCGCGTTCGGGAAGCCGGCATCGCCGAGCATCGGCATCATCACGTTCTCGAGCGCGGTGAATGCGCCGATCAGGTGGTGGTACTGGAACACGAAGCCGATGCTGCGCCCGCGCAGGCGCGTCAGTGCCGCATCGGCCAGGGTCGTCGTCTCGGCGCCGGAAATGCGCAGCTCGCCGCGGGTCGGCCGGTCGAGCAAGCCGATCAGATTCAGCATCGTGCTCTTGCCCGAACCAGAAGGCCCGACGACGGCGCAGAACTCGGCCCGGTTCAATGTCAGGTCGATGCCGTGCAGCACCTCGGTCTCGATTGGCGTGCCGACGTTGAAGGCCTTGTGCACGCCGCGCAGTTCGACGACGGTAGGCGCGGTGGCTGGCTCAACCACGGATCGCCGCCATCGGGTCGAGCCGCGCGGCACGCAGGGCCGGCGCGAACGCCGCCAATAAGCCGGTGAAAGTCGCGACGATCAGGGCCGTGGCAAACAGCGCGGCCTCCAGCGTCACCGGTACCAGCGGCAAGCCGTCCGGCCCGATCGCGTAGCGCCGCCACATCACAAGTGCCGCCGCGCCGACGCCGCAACCGACCGCCGACCCCGCGAGCCCGAGCAAGCCGCCCTGCAACAGGAACAGCCGCAGGATCTGGCCGCGCCGGATGCCCATCGCACGCAGGATGCCGATCTCGTGCGAGCGCTGCACCACCGAGACGAACAGCACGCTGGCGATGCCGAACGCGACCGACAGGCCGACGAAGAAGCGGATCGCGGTGTTGGCAGTCACCTGAGCGTTCACGGCGCTGAAGAACTGCGCGTTGGTCTTGATCCAGCTGTCCGCTTCGACGCCGGTGGCCGTGGTAATGCGCTGGGCAACGTCTTCGGCGGCATACACGTCGTCTACCGTCACGTCGATGCTGGTCACGCCACCGGCCAGGCCGAGCAGGCTCTGCGCGGTGTGCAGGGCCACGTAGGTGGTGCGCTGGTTCGCGCCCTTGTTGCCGAGATCAAAGATGCCGGCAATACTCAGCGTATTGCTCGCGCCATTAGCTGCCGTCACGCGCAGCTTGTCACCAACTGCCGCACCGACGTCGCTGGCCAGATCGGTGCCGATCAGGATGTCGTTGCCGGTCAGGCGCGGCGTGCCGTTCACGATCTTGCCGGGTACGTCGACGATGCGGAAGTACAGCGTCGGATCGACGCCCACGACCGAGATCGCGCGGCTCGCGTCGCCGCGCACCACCAGCGCCGAACCGGTCGCCGCGGGCGAGACCACGGCCACCTGCTGCATCGCGCCGATCTGCGCGACAACCTTTTGCCACTGGTCGATCGACTTCAGCCGCTGCAGTGGCGGCTGCAGGACCGCGCTCTCGACGACACCCGTACCTGCGCCCAGCGCACGCACCGTTTCCTGCGGCGGCAGCAGCTGGATGTGCGGCTGCGCGCTGAGCACGCGGCGGATGAAGTTAGTCTGAAGTCCGCTGAGCAGTGCCGACATGAAAACGATCACGGCCACGCCGATCGCGACGCCGCCGACGATGAACAAAGTCTGCAACCGCCCTTCGCGAAGAAAGCGCAGCGCGACGATCCATTCGAACGGCGCGAGCGGATTCATTCGGCGGCCGCAACCACCGCACGCAAGCGCACGCCATCACCGAGGCTCGCCGCCGTGCCTGGTACCACCCGGTCGCCGGGCTGCAGGCCGTGCAGCACTTCGCTCACGCCGTTGCCGCGCAGACCGAGCACAACCGGCTGGCGCAGCGCGTGGCGGCCGTCGACTTTGAGCACCCACGGGCTCTTTCCGGCGATGTCGTGGACCGCATCGGTTGGCACCAGCACGGCCTGGGCGCGGCGCGCCACTTCGATGTCGACCGAGACGGTCATGTCCTGGCGCAAGTAGGCCGGTGGCGACGCGACACGCAGCTTCACCTCGACCGAACCGCGCTGCGCATCGACACCGGGGTTGATGTAGACGAGCTCGGCGGCGAATCGGTCATCGGGGTAAGCATCGGCCGAGGCCCGCGCCGGCTGGCCGGCGGCAAGCAGGTTCAGGTTCTTCTCGTCGATCTGCGCCACGAGCTCGGTCGCGCCGGAGGGCGACAGCACCATCAGCGCCTTGCCCGGCTGAACCACGTCGCCGCGCTCGACGTCGCGTCTGATCAGCGAGCCGTCCAGCGGCGCGGCGATGGTCGCGTAGGCGAGTCGCGCCCGCGACATCTGGGCGCTGGAGCGCGCCTGCGCCAGCGCCGTCTCGGCCACCGCCGAGTCGCTGCCGGACGCGGCGGTGGTGTCGAGCTGCGTGCGCGCGTTGCGCGCTTGCGCGTCGGCGAGATCGACGCTCTTGCGTAGGTCGTCCAGCGCGGCCTGGCCGATGAAGCCCTGGTCGAACAGGTCCTGCTGGCGCTTGAATTGCGCGCGGGCGTTGGCCAGCGTGATCTGCGCCTGGCGCACACCTTGCTGTGCCATCGGCTGCTGCACCTCGTGCAACTGGCGCAGGCGCGCCAGTGCCTGCTGCACGGCGGCATCGGCCTGATCTGCAGCGGCCTTCAGCTCGAGGCTGTCGAGCCGGATCAGCGTCTGCCCGGCCTTCACGGCCTGGCCTTCGGTCACCGGCACCTCGGCCACCACGCCGGTGATCTGGGTGCCAATGTCGACGCGGTGTGGCGCCTCGACGTGGCCGCTCGCGACCACTGTCTGCACGAACTCACGACGCTCGATCGTCACGACATCGACGCGCGGCCCGAGCACGAGCGTCGGACCGAACCAGAGCGCGAGCGCAGCGGCGCCTGCACCTGCCAGAATCGCCACGCGATGGGCGCGCACTGCGCTCCACGCGCGCTGCCAGGGCACGGACACGGCCTACTTCCCTGCCGCTTCGGGCATGCGCACGAGCAGCACCGGCACCGGTGCCATGCGTAGGATTTGCTCGGCATCGCTGCCACATCGGCAGGAGCTTCCCGCCCAATCGTCATCGTGCCCTGGACGGGGAGATGGACATATCGGACTCCTCCCTCAGGCAGACGAACTTCGAGAACGTACTCCACTAGCGTCTCCTGTGACGTCCAGAACTATTGATTGCAAATTTCGCAAAAAGCGGCTCCGATGGCTGCTCCCTGCGACATGGCCGCAGCTTGGGCGCTCCCGC
>JANYBE010000520.1 GCA_025360945.1 Rhizobacter sp.
GTTATCGCGCATCAGCTCGTAGGTGCGCAGCATCAGCTCGGCGAAGTCGACCACGCCCTCGCGCTGGCACTGGTCTTCGTAGGCCTGGTAGACCAGCTCTCTGCCGTCAAGCGCGTCATCAAGGCGATGAACCTCGACGAAGAGCGCTACGTGCCCAAGCAAGTCACGGGGTTCATCGCCGCGCAGAAGGAGCGTGGCCACCGGCCAAAGGACGTGGAGGTGCGCGATGAACTCGGCCACGTGCAGGTGCAGGTCTACCAGGCCTACGAAGACCAGTGCCAGCGCGAGGGCGTGGTCGACTTCGCCGAGCTGATGCTGCGCACCTACGAGCTGATGCGCGATAACACGGCGCTGCGTGAGCACTACCAGCGGCGCTTCCGGCACATCCTGGTCGACGAGTTCCAGGACACGAACACGCTGCAGTACGCGTGGCTGAAGATCTTCGCCGGCCCGGAGACCGCTGTGTTCGCGGTCGGCGACGACGACCAGAGCATCTACGCCTTCCGCGGTGCGCAGGTCGGCAACATGGCGTCATTCGAACGCGAGTTCCACGTCGAGCACGTCATCAAGCTGGAGCGAAACTACCGCTCGTTCGGCAACATCCTCGACGCGGCCAACGAGCTCATCGCGCGCAACACCAATCGCCTCGGCAAGAACCTGCGCACCGAGGCCGGCCCGGGCGAGCCGGTGCGGGTGCGCGAGTCGCCGAGCGACTTCGCCGAAGCGCAGTGGTTCGTCGAGGAAGCGCAGCAGCTGCACCGCGAAGGCACGCCTCGCAGCGACATCGCGCTGCTCTACCGCAGCAATGCGCAAAGCCGCGTGATGGAGAGCGCGCTGTTCAACGCCGGCATGCCGTACAAGGTCTACGGCGGCCTGCGCTTCTTCGAGCGCGCCGAGGTGAAGCACGCGCTGAGTTATCTGCGGCTGCTCGAGAACGCCAGCGACGACACGAGCTTTCTGCGCGTCGTGAACTTCCCGACCCGCGGCATCGGCGCACGCACCGTCGAGCGGTTGCAGGATGTGGCGCGTGCGAGCGGCCACAACCTGTACCACAGCGTCGGTGCGCTCGCAGGCAAGGGCGGAGGCAACGTGCAGGCCTTCGTCGCGATGATCGACGCGATGCGCGAGAAGACGCGCGGCATGACGTTGCGCGACATCATCGAGCACATGCTCGGCGCGTCCGGCCTTGTCGAGTTCTACAAGACCGACAAAGAGGGCCGCGACCGGCTCGAGAATCTGGATGAACTCGTCAACGCGGCCGAGGCCTTCGTCACGCAAGAAGGCTTCGGCAAGGACGCTGTCGCGTTGCCGGTCGATGAACACGGTGCCACCATCGAACAGGCGCCCGACGCAGAGACCGGCGAGATCATGTCGCCGCTCGCCGCGTTTCTCACGCACGCCTCGCTCGAAGCCGGCGACAACCAGGCGCAGGCCGGGCAGGACGCGGTCCAGCTGATGACGGTGCATTCGGCCAAGGGCCTGGAGTTCGATTGCGTGTTCATTACCGGTCTCGAAGAGGGGCTGTTCCCGCACGAGAACTCCGCCTCCGACCCCGACGGCCTCGAAGAGGAACGCCGCCTGATGTACGTTGCGATCACGCGTGCGCGCAAGCGCCTGTACCTGAGCTTCTCGCAGACGCGGATGCTGCACGGCCAGACGCGCTACAACGTCAAGAGCCGCTTTCTCGACGAACTGCCCGAGGCCGCGCTGAAGTGGATCACGCCGCGCAACCAGGGTTTCGGTTCTGGGTTTGCGCGCGATTACCAGGCGGCGTGGGCAAGAGGCACGGGGCTGCACTCGATCGTCGGCGCCGGCAACGTCGCCGGTCTGGCAGCTGCGCCGCCCATCGTGCCGAAGGCGCCCAGCCACGGTCTGCGTTCGGGCCAGAGCGTGTTTCACACCAAGTTTGGCGAAGGCGTGATCGTCACGCTCGAAGGCAGCGGCGAAGACGCACGCGCGCAGGTCAACTTCGGGCGCCACGGGATGAAATGGTTGGCGTTGTCGGTGGCCAAGCTCACGCCGGTCAGCTGAGTTGCAACGCGATGTGACCGACGTTGTCGGCACGCCGCGTCGCGCGGCATGATCTCTCCCGGCAGCGAATAAGCTGTTGCGCCGGCCGATGCGCTGCCTATGCTTCAGACTGCCATCGTCTCGCCAGGAGTTCCGCCATGCCAACCTCAATCCGCCGCGCCGTCTTCCTGGCCACCTTGCCTGTGGCCCTTGTCGGCTGTGCCTCGACCGTTGTCGACACGCAGTGGCGCAACGTCGAATTGCCACCCAGCTATCTGCGTGGCGCCACCGTGATGGTGAGCTGTGAAACCGGCGACGACGTGCTGCGGCGCATCTGCGAACAGCAGGTGTCGGCCGACCTGAGCGCGCGCGGCGCCACGCCGGTGTTCGCTGCGCCGGGCACGGTCGCGGCGATCCAGCCCGGTATCGCCGACGCGCAGTACCTGCCGGCCGCTCGCGGCAGCGGCGCGAAGGCGGTGTTCAGTGTCACCGTTGGAGCGTCGTCGGCGAGCGTGAGCCCGGGCATGATGCTGAGCATCGGCGGCTTCGGCTTTGGGCGGAATTCGGGTGGTGGAATCGGCGTCTCGGCGCCTATCGGCGGCGGCCAGGTCAGCAACGGCTATTCGGCAAATGGCCGCGTCACCGACGTGGCCTCGGGCCGATTGATGTGGTCGGCGCGCGCGAGCACGCCGCCGTCGTCCGACGTGAACGCGCAGCTCGCCGACCTGTCGAAGAGTGTGCTCGATGCGGCCGGGAAGGCCGGCTTGTTCTGACATTTGCGGTGGCGACTCGGCTCAGGGCTGGAGCACGACGCGGCCGACCACGCGGCCCTGCGCCAGGTCGCTCAAGGCCTGATTCACCTGCGCCAGCGGACGCAGCGTCAGCGGTATCTGCGGCAGCATCGTGCCCTGCGCTAGCGCTACCAGTTCGCGCAGGTCGTTCAGGCTGCCAACATACGAGCCGCTGATCTGCAGCGACTTTAGCGCGAACAGCGGCAGCGGCATGCGGAACTGGCCGCCGAACAGGCCGACGATCACGACCTGCCCGGTGCGCCGCACCAGGTTCACCGCCATCGACGAGCTCGACTCGGCGCCGACGAAATCGATGACCCCTGCGATGTTGCCGCCACAGGCCTTGACGATGGTCTTTAGCGCGTCGGGAGCGCCCGGGTCGAAGGCCAGTGCGGCGCCGTGGCGCAGCGCGGCTTCGCGCTTGGTCGGATCGGGGTCGATCGCGACGATGCGTGCCTTGGTCGTCGCCGAGCACAAGGCCACGGCCGTCATGCCCACACCACCGCAGCCGATGATGGCCACCCAGTCTTCGGCCGTTGGCGGGTTCAGCTTCCTGATCGCGCTGAACGCGGTGATGCCGGCACACGCAAAGGTGGCGGCACGCGCCGGGTCGAGCGCGCCGATCGGCACGAGGTAGCGCGCGTGCGGCACGCGCACCAGATCGGCGTAGCCGCCGGGCAGCTGGATGCCCAGGCTGCGCGAAGCGCGCGGGCACACGTGGTCGTCGCCGCGCTCGCACACCGGGCAGGCGCCGCAGCCGATCCACGGGTAGACGACGACCATGTCACCGAGCGCCATGCCACGCGCATCGGGGCCAAGCTCGACGACCTCGCCGGCGATCTCGTGCCCCATCGTCACTGGAAGGCGCACGCCGCTTCGCTCCAGCGACGACTGCGTGCCGCCGCCCATGTCGAAGCCGCCTGCCTGCACGTGCAGGTCGGAGTGGCACATGCCGCAGTGCGTGACGCGCACCGTGACCTCGTGACCCGCGGCCGGCGTCAGATCGTCGGCGCGCTCCTCGAGTGCGCCGCCCCAGGCGCGAAAAGCCCAGCGGTGTGCGCAGCTGCAATTCATGTTCTTCTTCGATCGGAGGGTTGGCGTGTTGCGAGCGGATGCTAGAGCAAACCGGCGCGCTTTACCGCGCGGTAGCGATTCACGAGCTGCGCTGGCAACTGCGCGGGCTCGACGTCGATCAGCAGCCCATCGCGCGAGGCCAGCCGCGTGAACGCATCGCGGCGCGATTGCGCGAACAGGTGCGCGCCCGCGATCTCGACGGCCTTCGCGTCGCCGACGAGCGGCTGGTCGGCCAGCTCGCGCAACACGCGTTCGCGCAGGCTCGCCAGCAGTACGAGGTGGCGGCTGCGCAGCAGGCGCAGCGCGGGCTCGAGCTCGGCACTGTCTTCGTCGCGAAAGTTCGTCAGCACCACGATCAGCGCGCGCTTGCGCTGCACCCGCATCAGCTCGGCCGCGGCGAGCAGGTAGTCGGAGTGGGTCGCGCGCGGCTCGATGTCGTAGAGCGTCGCCATCAGCGCGTTCAGCGAGTGGCTGCCCTTGCGCGGCGCGAAGTGGCGTTGCCCGCCAGGCTCGGTGCCGAAGGTCATCGCGCCGACCGCGTCGCCTTCTTTCAGCGCGACGTGGGCGAGCAGCATCAGCGCGTTGAGCGCCTCGTCGAAGTGGCTACCGCTGTGCGCCGCCGCGCCCTCGTCGGCGCGCATGCGGCGGCCGCAGTCGAGCAGGAACAACACGCGCTGGTCGCGCTCGTCCTGGTACTCGCGCACGATCGGGCGTTGGTGGCGCTGCGTCGCCTTCCAGTCGATGTGGCGGATCGAATCGCCGGCCTTGTACTCGGCGAGCTGCTTGAAGTCGGTGCCGGCGCCGCGCTGCGGCGCGGCCTTGATGCCGATCTCGGCGAGCCGGTTGTCGCTCGCCAGCCAGGCATAGCGCGCGACCGCGGCGAAATTCGGGTAGACGCGCAACGCCTCGGTCTCACCGATGTTCAGCAGCAGCTCGGCAGTGCCCAGGCAAGTGCGCACGCGCAGGTCCGCGGGCTCGAAGCACACCGGCCCGCGCCGGCGCGGCGTGACCTGGTAGTGGATCGTCGTGCGCGCCTGCGCGGGTACGCTGAGCGTCTGCGGCAGCCCTTCGACATCGAAGCTCGCATCGACCTGATCGAACAGCGCGACGCGCCAGCCTGTCGAGCCTTCGTTGACCAGCGTGCCGGTAAGCGTGCGCTGCACGCCAATCGCGAATGCGGCAGGCAGCTGGCGCCGCCATTGCAGCGGTGAACGCCGCCACGCGAATGCACTCCATGCGACATCGATCAGCGCGGTGCCGAGTAGCGCTGCTGCGACCAGGCTCGCGACGCGCACGACGCCAGCCAGCGGCGTGCGCATCACCAGCGCGACTGCGCACGCGAGCGCGAATACCGCCAGCGTGCACACGCTGACGCGCGACGGGATCAGCCGAAGCCGCATCGCCTCAATGGCTCATAGTCGCGGCGCCTCGACGCTGTCGAGCAGCGTCATCAGCAGCTCGTCGATGCGCCGTCCCTCAAGCTGCGCGTCCGGCGACAGCAGCACGCGGTGCCGCAGCACCGGCAGCGCGTACCTCTTGATGTCGTCCGGCGTGACGAAATCGCGCGCGTTGAGTAACGCGGCCGCGCGTGCCGCGCGCACCAGCGCGATCGCGGCGCGCGAGCCGGCGCCAAAGGCGAAGCCGTTCCAGTCACGCGTCGCGCGCGCGATGCGCACCGAGTACTCGACGACGCGGTCGTCGGTGCGCACGTAGGCCGCCATCTTTTGCAGCGACAGCACCGCGCGCTGATCGAGTCGCGCCTGCACGCCGGCGAGCGGCAACTGATCGCCGGCCTGCTGCAGCGTCGTGAGGCGG
>JANYBE010000562.1 GCA_025360945.1 Rhizobacter sp.
GCCCGAGCCAATCGCCGAGCATGGCCTGTGCATTCACTTCACCATAGTGAAGCACTCACCGACGGCATCTTCGCAAAGCTGCCCGATCACGCGCTGATCCACTCGGGAGCCGAGTTGGACCAGGCGCTCGTCGCGTTGTGGCCGAAGTTCCAAGCCTGGGTCATCGGCTTCGTGGTGCTCGCGTTCTTCTGGATGGGTCACCGCCGCTCGTTCAGCTACGTGCGCCGTGCCGATGGCAATCTGGTCGCGCTCGACATCGGTCAGCTTGCGTGCGTCACGCCTGATGCCGTTCTCGTGCGCATCGCTGGACGAGTATGGCGGCGTGCTGTCTCAGGTGGTGTACTCGGCCTCAGGTGGTGCACTCGGGCAACAGGGCGATGCCGGCGGTCTTCGGACTGCTTGCGTTGCGCTACATCCATCGTCGTCCGCAGCTCTCGGCCTCGCCGATGCCGGGCGGCGCGCGCCTACAGCGGTGCGCGCATTCGCATCGTCGGCCCGATCGTGGTCGGGTGCGTTGCGGTGCTGATCCGGATGGCGGTGGGTGATACCGGTGGCAGAGGCATCGGCCACGCTGCGTTCCCGCTGATGGCCATGATCGTGCCGCTCAGCCGGCGCACCGGGCGGGCCGGCAATGCGGTCGCGCGCGATGGCGCCTTTGCCAGCGCGCCGACACCTGATCGCGGGGTTGACCGGCCTGCCGACGCTCGCGACGATGGGGTCCATCACGCCACTCGCCTGACGCAACATGGACACACCCGCACCGCATCCCTCCGAACCCTCGCACCGCCGTGTGGCCGATGAAGCGCAAGTGCGCTCGTGGCTCAAGCTGCGTCAGGAGCTCGCCGAACTGAACGCACGGCTCGAATACCTGCGCTTGATCGTGAGCCTGGGCGTGCGCCGCATCGGCTGAATTCGATCTACATCACCGCGCCGAGCGCCCAGGGCACGAACTCGTTCTGCCCGTAGCCATGCAGCTCGCTTTTCGTCTTGATGCCCGACGCAGTCGCAAGCATCAGCTGGAAAATGCGCTCGCCCATCTCGTCGACGCTGCTGCTGCCGTCGATCACCTCGCCGCAGTTGATGTCGATGTCGTCTTCCTGCCTGACCCACAGCGCGGTGTTCGTGCTGAGCTTCAGCGACGGTGAGGGCGCGCAGCCGTAGGCCGAGCCGCGACCGGTGGTGAAGCAGATCAGGTTCGCGCCGCCGGCGACCTGGCCGGTCGCGCTGACCGGGTCATAACCTGGCGTGTCCATGAAGACCAGGCCCTTGGTCGTGACCGACTGCGCGTACTCGAACACATCGGTCAAGTTCGTCGTGCCGCTCTTGGCGATCGCGCCCAGGCTCTTCTCGAGGATGGTCGTCAGGCCGCCGGCCTTGTTGCCGGCCGAAGGGTTGTTGTCCATCTCCTGGTCGTTGCGCGCGGTGTACTGCTCCCACCACTTGATGCGGCGGATCAGCTTGTCGGCCACGGCCGTGCTCACCGCACGCCGCGTCAGAAGGTGTTCGCCGCCGTAGATCTCGGGCGTCTCCGACAGGATCGCGGTTCCGCCGTGACGCACCAACCGGTCCACCGCGGCGCCGAGCGCCGGGTTCGCGCTGATGCCGGAGTAGCCATCCGAGCCGCCGCATTGCAGGCCGACCGTGATGTGCGCGGCGCTGACCGGCTCGCGCGTCACCCGGTTCGCCTCTTCCAGCAACCACTGCACCAGCTCGATGCCGTGCGCCACGGACTTCGCGGTGCCGCCGGTGTCCTGAATGTTGAACGCATGGAACTGTGTGCCGCTCGAGAGACCTTCCTGCTCCATCAGCCCCGAGATCTGATTCGTCTCGCAGCCCAGTCCGACGACGAGGATGGAGGCGAAGTTCGCATGCCGCGCGTACCCGCCCAGCGTGCGCCGCAACACCTGCAAGGGCTCGCCCGCGCTGTCGGTCGCGCAGCCGCCGCCGTGCGTCAGCGCTACCACGCCGTCGACGTTCGGGTAGCGCGCGAGCGCCTGCGGATGGATGTCGCGCCGGAAGTGGTCGGCGATCGCGCGTGCGACCGTGGCCGAGCAGTTCACCGAGGTCAGCACGCCGATGTAGTTGCGCGTTGCGATGCGGCCGTCGGCGCGTTTGATGCCCATGAAGGTCGCTGGCGACTCGACGAACTGCGTCGGATGCGCGCCGTCGGTGGACGCGTAGTCACGCGCGAAGCTGCTGAACTCGAGGTTGTGGGTGTGCACGTGCTGGCCGGCCGCGATCGGCTGCTTCGCGGTGCCGATGATCTGGTTGTAGCGTCGCACCGGCGCACCTTGCGCGATCGCACGCACCGCGACCTTGTGGCCGGGCGGTACCAGGCCGACCACTGTGATGCCGAACTCGTCCAGCCGCATGCCGCCAACGAGTTGCTGGCGCGCGATGACGACATCGTCGGACGAGTGGATGCGGATCACGGGTTGATCGGATATCACGCTGTCTCTTTCTCAGTTGTCGATCAGCTCAGGGTCCCAGGCGTAGACGCGCTGGTGCTGCTCGCCAAGACCAGCGATGCTTAGTCGCATCTCATCGCCTGGTTTGAGGTAGGTCGGCACCGGCTTGGCGCCCATGCCCACGCCGGGCGGCGTGCCGGTGGTGATCAAGTCGCCTGGCATCAGCGTCATGAAGCGGCTGATGTAGCTCACCAGATGAGCCGCGCCGAAGATCATCGTCTTGGTGCTGCCGTTCTGGCGGCGCGTGCCGTTCACGTCCAGCCACATCGCGAGTGCCTGCGGGTCGGGCACTTCGTCGGCTGTCACCATCCACGGACCGACGGGACCGAAGGTGTCGCAGCCCTTGCCCTTGTCCCAGGTGCCGCCGCGCTCGACCTGGTACTCGCGTTCGGACACGTCGTTGACCACGCAGTAGCCGGCCACGAACTTGAGCGCATCGGCCTCGCTGACGTAGCGCGCCTTGGTGCCGATAACAATGCCGAGCTCGACCTCCCAGTCGCCCTTGACCGAGTTCTGTGGCAGCACGACCGCGTCGTTGCAGCCCACCATGCAGGACACCGTCTTCGTGAACAGCACGGGCTCGGCCGGCACCGACAGGCCGGACTCGGCCGCGTGGTCGGCGTAGTTCAGTCCGACGGCGATGAACTTGCCGCAGCCGGTCCACGGAAGTGCCGTACGCCCGGGGTTCTCGACCACGGGCAGCGAGTCGATGTTGATGTCGCGCAGACGCTGCAGGCCGTGCGGGGTCAGCGTGTGCGCTGTGATGTCGACTAGTTCGCCGGACAGGTCGCGCACCCGTCCCTGCGCATCGACGAGGGCCGGTTTCTCTGCGCCTTTGGCGCCGTATCGCATCAGTTTCATTGCAGTTCCTTGGGAGTGATCAATTAGACCAGCCGCCGTCGATGACTTGCGCGGTGCCGGTGGTGAAGCCCGATTCGTCGGACGCCAGGTACACGGCCAGCGCCGCGACCTCGGCAGTCGTGCCGACGCGCCCCATCGGCTGGCGCGACACGAACCAGGCCTCGGCCTGTTCGATGGTCTGGTTGGTGGATTGTGCGAGTGCCGCCATCCGGTCGCGCAGCGACGGCGACTCGACCGTGCCGGGGCAAATCGCATTGCAGCGCACGCCGCGCGTGATGAAATCGGCCGCGACCGACTTGGTCAGGCCGATCACCGCGGCCTTGGTAGCACCGTAGACGAAACGGTTCGGCGCGCCCTTGATGCTTCCGGCCACCGATGCGACGTTGATGATCGAGCCGCCGCCGTGGTCGAGCATCAAGGGCAGGAACGCGCGGATCATCCGGTACATCGCGCGCACGTTCAGGTCGAACGAGAAGTCGAACGCCTTCTCATCGCAATCCAGGATGGTGCCAGCGTGCACATAGCCGGCGCCGTTGAACAGGATGTCGACGGCGCCGGCGTCCTTCGCTGCGGCGAGTACGGCGTTCGCATCGGTCACGTCGAGGCGGCGCGTGCTGCAGCCGATCGCCTTGGCGAGATCGGCGAGCAGACCCTCGTTGATGTCGGTCGCGATCACGCGCGCGCCCTCACGCACGTAGGCCTCGGCGGTTGCGCGGCCTATGCCCTGGCCGGCGGCGGTGACGAAAGCGGTCTTGCCCTTGAGGCGATCAGTCATGACGTTCCCCGGTGATGAATCGTTAATCGCACACGACTTGCACCTTGGTGCTGCGGCTGCGGTCGGAGGCGAGCTCGAATGCTTCGAGCGAGCGGCTCAGCGGGATCTGCGCGCTGAGCAAAGGCCGCACGTCGACGCGACGCGTGCGCAGGTATTTCACCGCCCAGTCGAACGCGTGCGCCGCGCGGAACGCGCCGACGTAGTCAAGCTCGCGCGCCATGATGCTGTTGGCCGGGAACATCACACCGTCGGTGGGCAGCGTGCCGACCTGCACGATGCGGCCGCCGCGGCGCGCGGCCTTCAGGCAGGTCGCGAGCGCTGCCGTGCTGCCGGCGGCTTCGATACAGATGTCGGCGATGTCAGCCAGCTCTATCTCGCTCGACTTGTCGCTGCGGATCGTCTGATCGGCACCGACGCCCCTGGCCATCTCGAGCGGCCGCTCCGCGATGTCGCAGACGATGATGTGTGCGGCGCCATTGAGCCTCGCGGCGATCACGCTCATGCAGCCTATCGTGCCGCTGCCGGTCACAAGCACCGTCTTGCCGGTGAGGTTGCCGGCGCGGTGCACCGCGTGCAGCCCGATCGAC
>JANYBE010000628.1 GCA_025360945.1 Rhizobacter sp.
TCTTGCCGGGCGCGATCAGCACGCCGCCGGCGTGCATGCCGACGTTGCGCGTGATGCCCTCGACGCGCGTGGCCAGGGCCAGCAGTTCGGCGACCTCTTCTTCCGCGGCTTCGCGCTGTTCGAGTTCGGGCGCTTCCCTGCGCGCATAGATCAGGCCGGGGTCGGGCTTCTCAGGCACTTTCGCGAGCGTGACCTGCTTGCCCGGCGGCGCCGGGATCAGCTTTGCTATGGAGTCGACATGGCCATAGCCCATGCCGAGCACGCGACCCACGTCACGCAGCGCGGCCTTCGCGGCCATCGTGCCGAAGGTCGCGATTTGGCTCACCGCGTCGCGCCCGTATTTCTGCTTTACGTAGTCGATCACGCGGTCGCGGTTGCCCTGGCAGAAGTCAATGTCGAAGTCGGGCATCGACACACGCTCGGGGTTCAAAAAGCGCTCGAACAGCAGGTTGTACTGGAGTGGATCCAGGCCGGTGATGTTGAGCGAGTACGCGACCAGAGACCCCGCACCGGAGCCGCGCCCCGGGCCGACTGGGCAGCCGTTGTTCTGGGCCCAGTTGATGAAGTCGGCAACGATGAGGAAGTAGCCGGGGAAGCCCATTTTCAGGATCGTCGCGATCTCGAAATTCAGGCGCTCGACGTAGCGCGGCCGCTGCGCTTCGCGCTCCGCGCCATCCGGGTAGCGCTGCTTCAGCCGGCTCTCCAGGCCTTCGTGCGAAAGAATGCTGAAGTACTCAGCCATCGCCAGCGGCCGGCCATCGACGAGCGGCGTCGGGAAGTCCGGCAGCTGCGGCTTGCCCAGCACCAGGCTGAGGTTGCAGCGCTTCGCGATCTCGACCGTGTTCTGCAACGCGCTCGGCAGATCCTTGAAGAGCGCCTCCATCTGCGCCTGGGTCTTGAAATACTGTTCCGCTCCGAAGCGCTTGACGCGCCTGGGGTTAGAGAGCATCTCGCCATCAGCGATGCAGACGCGTGCCTCGTGCGCCTCAAAGTCATCGGGCGTGGCGAACTGCACCGGATGCGTGGCAACGACTGGCAAATCAAGCTTCGCCGCGAGCACCACCGCCTTGCGCACATGCGCCTCATTGCCGGGCAGGCCAGCGCGCTGCAACTCAATATAGAAACGCGAGCTGAAGATCGCATCGAGCTTGTGCGCGGCGGCCTCGGCGCGCATCACATCGGCGGCGATCAAGGCCTGGCCGACGGCACCCATCTCGGCACCCGACAGCGCGATCAGGCCCTCATTCAACTCACCCAGCCACTCCCATTTCACACAAGCCTGTGCACGCTGCTCGTGGCGCAGCCATGCGCGTGAGATCAGCTCGCACAGGTTCAGGTAGCCCTGCTTGTTCTGTACCAACAGCACCAGGCGACTGGCCGCCTTCTCTCCGCCGGTCGCCTCGACCCACACATCGACGCCGATGATCGGCTTGACGCCGCGTTTGCGCGACGCGCTGTAGAGCTTGACGGCGCCGAACAGGTTTGACAGGTCAGTGATGGCGAGTGCGGCCTGGCCATCGGCCGCTGCAAGGTCGACAGCGTCGGCGATGCGCAGCGTGCCATCGGCGACGGAAAACTCGGTGTGGGTGCGCAGGTGAACGAAGGCCATGCCGGGCATTTTAGAGAGCGCGCGGCCGGTAAAATTCGCGTGGTGAAATCAATTCTGAACATCTCGGCCTACAAGTTCGTGAGCCTAAGCGACACTGCCGCGTGGCGCGAGAGCATCCGCTCGCTCGCTCGCCAGCACCGGCTCAAGGGCACAGTGCTGCTGGCCGACGAGGGTATCAACCTGTTCGTCGCCGGCGCCGAACTGCCGGTGCGCGAGTTTCTGGCGTGGCTCACGGCGCACGAGGCGTTCGCTGATCTGCCGATCAAGGTGAGCTGGTCGGACGACGTGCCGTTCGGCAAGCTGCTCGTCAAGGTCAAGCCGGAGATCATCCGGATGAATCACTCATTGATCAAACCGCAGGACGAACGAGCACCCACGGTCGACGCGAAGACGCTCGCGCGCTGGCTCGCCGCCGGCGTGGACGACGCAGGCCGCGAGGTCATTACGCTCGATACGCGCAACGCGTTCGAGGTCGACCACGGCCGCTTCGCGAATGCCATCGACTGGCGCATCACCAAGTTCAGCGAGTTCCCGCGAGCGCTGCGCGCACACCGCGCCGAGCTCGACGGCAAGACCGTCGTGAGCTACTGTACCGGCGGCATCCGTTGCGAGAAGGCGGCACTGCTGATGCGCGAGGCCGGCGTGGCGAACGTGCTGCAGCTCGACGGCGGCATCCTGAAATACTTCGAGGAAACCGGCGGCGAACATTTCCAGGGGAATTGTTTCGTCTTCGATGCGCGCGAAGCATTGTCTGACACACTCACGCCGACTACCTCGTCATAAGGTCAGGCATGAACCTCTCATCGCGGTCTGCGCCCGCATTCACCATCCTACTTGCGCAATCGTTCGCCGACATCCGCGCGGCCACGCTGAGGCTGGCCGCTCCGCTGACAGCGGAAGACTGTCAGGTGCAGGCCATGCCCGACGCGAGCCCGACCAAGTGGCACCTCGCGCACATCACCTGGTTCTTCGAGACCTTCATCCTCGAGCGTTTTGAGCCGACGTTCAAGCCTTTCGATGCAGCGTACCGCGTGCTGTTCAACAGCTACTACCAGGGCGTGGGCGAGATGCACCCGCGCGCGCAGCGCGGCCTGATCACACGACCGACCCTGGCCGAGGTGATCCGCTACCGTGCCGACGTCGACGCGCGCATGCAGCGATTGCTGGCTGCGCGCGCGGACGACCCGGCGCTCATCGAGCTAACGACGCTCGGTCTGCATCACGAGCAGCAGCACCAGGAGCTGCTGCTGACCGACATCAAGCACGCGCTCAGCTTCAACCCGACGCACGCCGCGTATGCGAAACGCTGGCCAATGACGAGCGTGCAGACGCAGCCGCTGCGCTGGTTCGGGTACGAGGCCGGATTGATAGAACATGGCTTCGACGCCTCGCTCGATGGCGCGTTCTGTTTCGACAACGAGACACCGCGGCACCGCGCGTACACCGCACCGTTCGAACTCGCGTCGCGGCCGGTGAGCTACGGCGAATACCTTGCCTTCATAGCCGACGCGGGCTACCGGCGCCCCGAGCTCTGGCTGGGCATGGGCTGGGATTGGGTTCGCAGTGGTCAGCGCTGCGCGCCGCTGTACTGGCGCGAGGCCGGGGGCCGCTGGATGCACCACACGCTGCAGGGTCACATCGAGATCGACCCGCGCACGCCCGCATGCCACCTCAGCTACTTCGAGGCCGATGCGTATGCGCGCTGGGTCGGCGCACGGCTGCCGACCGAGGTCGAGTGGGAATACGCCGCGCGCCGGCTGCGCACCCCCGGCCATGCGAACTTCGCCGACCGCGGCGCGTTTCACCCGCTGCCGTGCGAAGACGCTGCCAGCGACGAGCCGGCACAGATTTTTGGCGATGTCTGGGAGTGGACACAGTCGAGCTACGGTGCCTACCCCGGCTACCTACCGCTGCCGGGTGCGGTGGGCGAATACAACGGCAAGTTCATGTGCAACCAGTATGTGCTGCGCGGCGGCTCCTGCGCCACACCCGCGGGCCATGTGCGCGCGAGCTACCGCAATTTCTTTTCACCCGACGCGCAGTGGCAGTTCAGCGGACTGCGACTGGCGCGCGACCTCGCCTGACACCCATGAGAAAAACATTGAAGTTCTGCGGCTGGGCATTGCTCGCGCTGCTGTTGATCGCCGGCATCGGCATCGCGCTGACGTGGACCCCCGACGTGCCGTTGAACGCGCTGCGCGAACGCTGGGCGCCCCCGCCCTCGACCTTCGTCGATGTCGCCGGCCTGCAAGTCCACGTTCGCGACGAAGGCCCGCGCGACGATCCGACGCCCATCGTGCTGATCCACGGCACTTCCGCCAGCCTGCACACCTGGGAGGGGTGGGGAACGGCACTGCGTGGCACGCGCCGCGTCGTCAGCTTTGACCTGCCGGGCTTCGGCCTGACCGGGCCGAACGCGAGCGGCGACTATTCCGACGCGAGCTATGTGCGTTTCACGCTGCAGCTGCTCGACGCGCTCAAGCTCCAGCGCGTCGTGCTCGGCGGCAGCTCGCTTGGCGGCGCGATCGCGTGGCAGACCGCCGCGGCTGCGCCGGAGCGCGTCGCGCAATTGATCCTGGTCGACGCGGGCGGCTATCCACTCGAGTCGACCTCCGTACCGATCGGCTTTCGCATCGCGCGCCTACCGGTGCTGCGCGAGCTGATGCGCTACGCGCTGCCGCGCCGCGTGGTCGAGTCCAGCGTGCGCAATGTCTACGGCGACCCTAGTCTAGTGACGCCCGAGCTCGTGGACCGCTACGTGGCGATGACCTCGCGCGCCGGCAACCGCGAAGCGCTGGGCAAGCGCATGAGCCAGCAAGAGTGGGGCACGGGCCTGGAACGCATCAGCGCGCTGACCCAGCCGACGCTCATCCTGTGGGGCGGGCGCGATCGGCTGATCCCGCTGGCGCATGGCCGGCGCTTCACGCAGGACATCAAGGGCAGCCGGCTCGTAACATTCGACGAACTCGGCCACGTTCCACATGAAGAGGACCCCGACCGAACGGTCGTAGTGGTCAAGCAGTTTCTCGCCGCAAGCCGTTGAATGATCAGGAGGAGAGCACGTCCAGCACCTACGACCTGAATTCGCGCTGAAAGAGGATGTAGACCACGCCGAAGGTCGCGAGTGCGAACACGATCGGCGAAAAGATCCAGCCGATCGCCGCGAACGCGAAGTAGTACGAGCGCAACCCGTCGTTGAAGGTCTCGGCCGCTAGGCTGACGATGCGCCCTGACTTGTCGGCAAACGCCTCGCGCGATAGGCCCTGGCTGACGAACATCTCGGCCTCGGGTCGCCGCGGCCACCAGTAGCGCGCCGATGGTGCACTGGCGCATCGACCAGGTGAAGCGGAAGAAAGCGTAGACGAAGATACCCAGCACCAGCAGAAGCTTCATGTCGAAAATCAGACTGGTCGTGCGCGCGGCGAACGGCAGGTCGCGCACCAGTTCGTTGGCCTTGACGGTGCCCAGCAGCGCGAGCAGGCCGCCGATGATCAAGATTGTGGTCGAGGCGAGGAACGACGGGCTGATCGACAGGTTCTGGATCACGACGCCGTCGAGCACGCGCACCTCGCGGTAGGTTGCTTGCAGCATCCACTACCGACGCAC
>JANYBE010000013.1 GCA_025360945.1 Rhizobacter sp.
GACTCGACCTCGTCGTCGAACAGCTCGATGCGGATCGCCAGCTCCGAATGCTCGGCCGGAAAAACGTCGATTGTGTCGCCGCGCACGCGGAATGAGCCGCGTGAAAAGTCGATCTCGTTGCGCGTGTACTGCATGCGGATCAGCTGCGCAATCACGTCGCGCTGGCCCATCTTGTCCTTCACGCGCAGCGTCATTACCATCTTGTGATAATCGCTCGGATTGCCGATACCGTAGATGGCCGAGACGCTGGCGACGATCACCACGTCGCGTCGCTCCAGCAGGCTTTTGGTTGCCGAGAGTCGCATCTGCTCGATGTGCTCGTTGATCGCGCTGTCCTTCTCGATGAACAGGTCGCGCTGCGGGACGTAGGCCTCGGGCTGGTAGTAGTCGTAGTAGCTGACGAAATACTCCACGGCGTTGCGCGGGAAGAACTCGCGGAACTCGCTGTAAAGCTGCGCGGCGAGCGTCTTGTTCGGCGCGAACACGATCGCCGGCCGCCCCATCTGCGCGATCACGTTGGCCATCGTGAAAGTCTTGCCCGAGCCGGTCACCCCGAGCAGCGTCTGGAAGCTCAGGCCATCGTTCAGTCCCTCGACCAGCTGCGAGATCGCCACAGGCTGATCGCCGGCCGGCGGGTAGGGCTGGAACAACTGGAACGGCGAATCGGGATAACTGACGAACTCGCCCGCGGACTCGGCTGCAGGGGTTTCGACTAGGGTGACTTCAGAGGCGTCGGCCATGACAGATAAAATCTCCGGGTTTTCCAGTGCGGCGCTTGCGCAAGCCAGCCGCGCACGTTAACGGAAAACGCAGCGCCTCTCGACTTACAAGGATTGACGATGTCTTCGCTCTTCTCCGCCGTTGAAATGGCCCCCCGCGACCCGATCCTCGGGCTGAACGAGCAGTTCAACGCCGACCCAAACCCGGCCAAGGTCAACCTGGGCGTCGGCGTCTATTTCGACGACACCGGCAAGCTGCCGCTGCTGGAGTGCGTCCAGCAAGCCGAGAAGATGATGATGGAATCGCCGAAGGCAAGAGGCTATCTGCCTATCGACGGCATAGCCGCCTACGACAAGGCCGTGCAAGGCCTGGTGTTCGGCGCCGACAGCGAGGCTGTCAAGGCTGGGCGCATCGCGACCGTGCAGGCCCTGGGCGGCACCGGCGGCCTGAAAATCGGGGCTGACTTGCTTAAACGCATGACGCCTAACGCCCAGGTGCTGATCAGCGACCCGAGCTGGGAGAACCACCGCGCGCTGTTTGAGGGCGCGGGCTTCGCGGTCGCGCAATACCCGTACTACGACGCTGCCAAGCGCGACACCGAGGGCGGAGTTGACTTCGCCGCCATGTTGCACGCTCTGAATGACGCGGCGCCCGGCAGCATCGTCGTGCTGCACGCCTGCTGCCACAACCCGACCGGCTACGACATCACGCCGGCGCAGTGGGCTCAGGTCATTGCCGCCGTGAAGGCGCGCCATCTGGTGCCCTTCCTCGACATGGCCTACCAGGGCTTCGGCGAAGGCATCCTCGAGGATGGCGCGGTCGTTGGCATGTTCATGGACGCCAGTCTGGACTTCTTCGTTGCGACCAGCTTCTCGAAGAGCTTCTCGCTTTACGGCGAACGCGTCGGCGCACTCAGTGTGGTGTGCGAATCGAAAGAGGAAGCCGCTCGAGTTTTGAGTCAGCTCAAGCGCGTGATCCGCACCAATTACTCCAACCCGCCGACGCACGGCGCACAGATTGTCGCCCTCGTGCTGACCTCGCCCGCCTTGCGCGCGCTGTGGGAGCACGAACTCGCTGCAATGCGCATGCGCGTCAAGCATATGCGTGTCGCTCTGCAGGCCAAGCTCGCCGCGGCCGGGATGCCGCACGACATGAGCTTCATTACGCGCCAGAAGGGCATGTTCAGTTACTCAGGCCTAGACAAGGCGCAGATGCAGCGCCTGCGCGCCGAATTCGGCATCTATGGCGTCGACTCGGGCCGCATTTGCGTAGCCGCGCTGAACAGCAAAAACATCGACGCGACCGTCGCGGCGATCCTGGCGGTCTCCCGCTGACGGGAATTCACCCCGAAACAGGGCGCTGATTCGGGTTTAACCCCGGGCGGTGCCGCTGCAAGATCGTGCATGCAAGCCTAGAATGTTGCATTGCACAAATACGAATACTTGCTGCGTCGCCGACCGGCCCGCACCGATCCACCCACCAGGCCTTGTGATGCTGTACCAGCTCTACGAAACTCAACGTGCTCTGCTGAGTCCGTTCGCCGAATTCGCCAGCGCCACGTCGAAGCTTTACAACCATCCGCTCTCGCCGTTCGCGCACACCCCCGGTGCGCAACGTGTCTCGGCCGGCCTGGATCTGATGCACCGGCTCTCGAAGGACTACGAGAAGCCCGCGTTTGGAATCACCTCGGTCAAGGTCGACAAGGTGGATGTCGCGGTCCAGGAACAGGTCGCGATTGCCAAGCCCTTCTGCCGCCTGCTGCGCTTCAAGCGCTTCACCGATGACGTCGCGGTGCTGACACGGCTGAAGGATCAACCCACCGTGCTCGTGGTCGCGCCGCTGTCCGGTCACCACTCGACCTTGCTGCGCGAGACGGTGCGCGAGCTGTTGAAGGATCACAAGGTCTTCATCACCGATTGGACCGACGCGCGCATGGTGCCGATCGACGCCGGCCCTTTCCACCTGGACGACTACATCGCCTATGTGCAGGAGTTCATCCGCCACATCGGCCCTGAGGTGAACGTGATCTCGGTCTGCCAGCCCACCGTACCGGTGCTGGCCGCAATCTCGCTGATGGCGAGCAAGGGCGAGAAGACGCCGCGCACGATGACAATGATGGGTGGTCCGATAGACGCCCGCAAGAGCCCGACGGCGGTCAACAATCTGGCCACCAACAAACCGTTCGAATGGTTCGAGAACAACGTGATCTACCGCGTGCCGACAAACTTCCCCGGCGCCGGACGCGCGGTGTACCCGGGCTTCCTGCAACACACCGGCTTCGTCGCGATGAACCCGGACCGGCACCTCACGTCGCACTACGACTACTTCCTCGACCTGGTACGCGGCGACGATGACAGCGCCGAGTTCCACCGCGACTTCTACGATGAGTACAACGCCGTGCTCGACATGCCGGCCGAGTACTACCTCGACACGATCCGCATCGTGTTCCAGGACTTCGCGCTCGTGAACGGTACCTGGAAAGTGGGCCACCAGCTCGTGCACCCGCAGGACATCAAGACCAGCGCGCTGCTGACCATCGAAGGCGAGCTCGACGACATCTCGGGGGCCGGCCAGACGCGCGCGGCGCACGACCTGTGCACCGGAATTCCGAAGAGTCGCCAGTTCCACTACGACGTGGTCGGCGCCGGCCACTACGGCATTTTCTCGGGCCGACGCTGGCGCGAGAAGGTCTACCCGACGGTGCGCGACTTCATCGCCAGCCATCAGGATGCCGCGAAGACACCGGCCAAAGCGACCGCGAAGAAGGCGGTACGCGCGCGTCGTTGAGGCCGCTGCGGTGAGCGTGACGAACGCGCTGGCTCAGGCGCTGAACGACGCGCTGCCGCAGACGCAGTGCACGCGCTGCAGCTACCCCGATTGCCGCGCCTACGCCAAGGCGATCGCCGCCGGCGAAGCTGCGATCAACCAGTGTCCGCCCGGGGGCACCGAAGGCGTTAAACGCCTGGCCGCCCTCACCGGCCGCCCTGTGCTACCGCTCAATCCGGACAACGGCCTCGAAGCGCCGCGCCAGCTCGCGGTGATCGACGAAGCTTGGTGCATCGGCTGCACGCTTTGCCTCAAGGCCTGCCCGGTAGACTGCATCGTCGGTGGCCCCAAGGCGATGCACACGGTCATCGACCATCTGTGCACCGGCTGCGAACTCTGCATCCCGGTCTGTCCAGTCGATTGCATATCGTTGCAGCCGGTGACCGGCGCACGCACCGGCTGGCAGGCCTGGAGCGAAACCCAGGCCGATCAGGCGGGCAGCCGCTACGCCTGGCACCGTGAGCGCGAACGGCGCGACGAGCTCGAGCGCAACGAACGCCTCGCGGCGTTGAGCACAATGCGCGAATGAGAAAGCAGGACATTTCCCCGTTCTTCGCGACGCTGAAAGCCGCCAACCCGCAGCCCGAGACCGAGCTCGAGTACACCAACACCTTCGAGTTGCTCGCCGCGGTGCTGCTCTCGGCACAGGCCACCGATGTGGGCGTGAACAAGGCGACGCGGCGCCTGTTCACCGTCGCCAACTCGCCGCAGCGCATGCTCGCGCTCGGCTTGCCGGCGCTGACCGCACACATCCGTACCATCGGCCTGTTCCGCACCAAGGCGCAGAACCTGATGGAAACCTGCCGGTTGCTGATCGAACGCCACGACGGGATCGTGCCGCGCAGCCGCGATGCGCTCCAAGCCTTGCCCGGCGTCGGTCGCAAGACCGCCAACGTGGTGCTCAACGTCGCATTCGGCGAGCCCACGATGGCCGTGGACACGCACATCTTCCGCGTCGCCAACCGCACAGGTCTGGCGCCAGGTAAGACGCCGCTCGAGGTGGAGCTCGGCCTGCTCGAACGCGTGCCCGCCGAATACCGCGTCGACGCGCACCACTGGCTGATTCTGCACGGCCGCTATGTGTGCCAGGCTCGCCGCCCCCTGTGTGCTCAGTGCGCGGTGTCGCGTTGGTGCGATTCGGCAGCACCTGAGCATTCGCCGACGCGCCCATAATGTGCGCATGCCGGATCAAGCCGACTTGCAAGTGATCTCCGGTCGCCTGGAGCGCGGTGAGATCGACAGTGCGCAATTCCTCGATCAACTCATGCGCTTCGTCGCCGAGCAGATCGGCTGCCCGCGCGCCGGCCTGCGGCTGTTCGTCGACACCGAGCGAGGCCGCACGCTGCGCTGCGTCGTAATGTTCGATGCCAGCCTGGGCCGCGTCGTCGCCGCTGCCGACATTCCGCATGCTGCGCACAGCCTGTACATCGAGCAACTGCAACGCGACGGCAGCGTCATCGTCACGCGAGCACTGAACGATCCGATCAACAGCGGCGTCCTCGGCGAGTACCTGGCCGCCACCCAGGTCACCACGCTGATGGACATGAGCTTCTCGGTCAACGGCGTGCTGTTCGGCGCCTTCAGCTGCGAGCAGCTCGACACGCCGGTGGAGTGGACGCAACGCCAGCTTCAATCGCTGCGCAAGATCGCCTCGCGCGCAAGCCTGACGCTGATGCACGTGCTGTCGAACTCCGTCGACACCGCCCCCGGCGCGCTGTGGGAGACCAGCACACCGAACCGGCTCGCAACGATGCCGATGCCGCTGGACCCGACCAAGCCCTGAACGGCCGCCGTCAGCCGCGCCGGTGCAACAGCGTGAGGCTGGCGCAGCGCACCGCGACCGGCCATTGGGCAGCACCCGGTTCGCCGTCGTGTTCATTCAGCCACAGCGCCGCGCTGATCCAGCCCGCATGTGCGACAACGCAGCACGTTGGCTCGCGCAAGAACGCGTCGCAACGTTGCAGCAGCTGCGCCACCGACTCCCCGCCACCGGGTGCGTGCCGCGCGAAGTCGGCGCACCATGCTTGCACCGGCGCCGCACCGATGTCCACCCACAGCCGCCCGTCCCAGGCACCGAAGTCGAGCTCGCTCAGGCGCGCGTCGATGCGATGCTTCCAGCCCCAGCGCGCCAGCCAGCGCCCGACGACGGCCGCGCGCTGCAGCGGCGACGTGATCACGACGCGCGCCGCACGATGATGGCGCGCCCACTGGCGCACCCGATGGGCGAGCCGCTTGGCCTTGCGGCGGTCGACGCCAACGTCGGTGCGGCCGATGCAGCGCCCCGCGACGCTCGCTGGTGACGGGTGGCGCCACACCGCAAAGTTCATGCGGCGCGTGTCATGCCGAGCCAGCCGAGCAGCACCAGCAGTTCGGTGATTTGCTGCGTCGCACCCAAGGCATCACCGGTGTAGCCGCCCAGCCGCCGACGCAGCCAAAGCGCGCACCACGCCGTGCCGGCGAGTGCGAGCACCAGGCCGGCAAGCAAGGCCGGCACCTGCTGCGGCGCGTACCAGGCGAGTGCAGCGCTGACGAGCGCCACCCAGCCCGCAGCGACAAGCGCCTCCGAGTTCTCGACGCGTTGCGCCATCGGCTTGGCTTTCGCGTGTGCGGCATCCCCAGCGTACGGCAGCACGCGCATCAGCACCACCGCCGCCGCGCGGCTCGCGGTGTGGGCGAGCAGCAGTGCCGGCACCGCGGCTGCGAGCGGCAGCGACACGAGCGTTGCAGCCTTCAATCCCAGCATCAGCGCCAGACCGATCGCGCCGTAGGCGCCGATACGCGAATCCTTCATGATCTCGAGCGAGCGTTGGCGGCTGACCGCGCCGCCCAGAGCATCGCAAGTGTCGGCGAAACCGTCTTCGTGGAACGCGCCGGTGATCAGCACGCTCGCGGCCATCGCCAGCCCTACGGCAACCGCCGGGCCAAGCAGCGCGCGTCCGAGCGTCAGCACCACCGTGGAGGCTACACCCACGCACAGGCCCACGGCGGGAAAGTGGCGCGCACTCCGGTTCAGCCACGCGGGCTCGAAACCGACCCAGTTCGGGACCGGCACGCGCGTGAGGAACTGCAGCGCGATGAAGAACAGGCGCAGCTCGTGGATCACACGTCGTACCGATCAGAGACGGCGGCCGACTCGAAAGTCGCCATCTGCGCCAGCAGTCGCACGGCGCTGTCGATCACGGGCCACGCGAGCGCCGCGCCCGAGCCCTCGCCGAGTCGCAGGCCGAGGTCGAGCAGCGGCGTCGCGCTCAGGCGCCTTAGCATCAGTGCATGGCCCGCCTCATCGGAACGATGTGCGAACACGCAGTAGTCCAGCACGTCCGGCACCAGCGTTGACGCGACCAGGATCGCCGCGCCGCAGATGAAACCGTCGACGACCACGACGCGCCGTTCGCTGGCCGCCTGCAGGGCCGCGCCGGCCATCATTGCGATCTCAAAGCCGCCGAACGCGGCGAGGACAGCTAGCGGTTGCGTCGTCGCCGCATGCCGCGCCAGCACACGCTGCAAGACATCCAACTTGCGCGCGAGCCCCGCGCCGTCGAGACCGGTGCCGCGCCCGACGCATGCGGCGATGTCGCAACCCGCCAGCCGCGCTAGCAGCAGCGCCGCGCTCGAGGTGTTGGCGATGCCCATTTCACCGAGCAGCAGCACATTGCCCGGCAGCCCGCTCGCCACCTCTCGGCCCGCCGCGATCGCGCGTGCGCATTGCGCCAGCGTCATCGCCGGCCCATCCAGTGCGCTGGCCGTGCCGGCAGCGATCTTGCAGTTCAGCAGACCGTCGCGCGGCGCAAAATCGTGGGCCACGCCGGCGTCCACAACCGTGAGCGCGAGCCCGTGCTGACGCGCGAGCACGCTGACCGCGGCGCCACCGGCCAGAAAGTTCTCGACCATCTGCCAGCTCACGTCGCTTGGGTAGGCCGACACGCCATGTGCGGCGAGGCCGTGGTCGGCCGCGAACACGACGAGCTGCGGCGCATGCAGCGCGGGCGCGTCGCTGCGCTGGATCAGCCCGATCTGCAGCGCCAGCGCTTCGAGCCTGCCGAGCGCACCGCGCGGCTTGGTCTGCTGGTCGAGCCGGTGTTGCAGGCGCTGCGACAGCGCGGCATCGGCGACGGGAGAAATCGAAGGCAGAGGCGACATGGTGGATGAGTCCTTAGGGTTGGATAAGCCGCAGCAACACGCTCGGCTCGAAGTGCTCGTCGATGAAATCGGCAAGGCCTTCGAACACGCTGTCAAGCGTTCGCAGACCGACGCCGAACAGCGCGCTCAACGCGGCAGACGACTCGAACAGGCCGTGCGCGTACACGCCGAGGACTGACCCCTGCTGCCAGCCGATGGCCTCGCCGAGTTCGTTGCGCAGCGCCACGCGCGCGCCGCTTCCCGCCTCGGTTCGACCGTGGCGAATCTCGTAGCCATCGAAGCCGACGTCGGCCAGCGTGGCCCACTCGTGCGTCGTGTCACCGAAAGCGGCGCGCGTGGGGCGCAGCAACTTTTGGCGATCGAAATGCGTGACCAGCGGCAGCAGGCCGAGCCCCATCGCGTCGCCGTCCACGCCGT
>JANYBE010000150.1 GCA_025360945.1 Rhizobacter sp.
CTCGATCATGTTTGGCTTCCAGGGCCCGAACCTCGCGATCGTCACCGCCTGCACCACCGGCCTGCATTCGATCGGCATGGCCGGCCGCCTGATCGAGCACGGCGACGCCGACGTGATGATCGCCGGCGGCGCCGAATCGACCGTGTCGCCGCTCGGTGTGGGCGGCTTCGCGGCCGCGCGTGCGCTCTCGACGCGCAACGACGACCCGCAGACCGCGTCCCGCCCCTGGGACAAGGACCGCGATGGTTTCGTGCTCGGCGAAGGCGCCGGCGTGCTGGTGCTCGAAGAGTACGAACACGCCAAGCGGCGCGGCGCAAGAATCTACGCGGAACTGGCGGGGTTCGGCATGGGAGCCGACGCCTTCCACATGACCGCGCCGAACGTCGACGGCCCCAAGCGTTCGATGAAAGCGGCGCTGCGCAATGCCGGCATCAACGCCGATCAAGTGCAGTACCTGAACGCGCACGGCACCTCCACGCCGCTGGGCGACGTGAACGAGAGCAATGCGATCAAGCTCGCTTTCGGCACGCACGCCAAGGACAAGCTGGTAGTGAGTTCGACCAAGTCGATGACCGGCCACCTGCTGGGCGGCGCCGGCGGTATCGAGTCGGTGTTCACGGTGCTTGCGGTGCAGAACCAGATCGCGCCGCCGACGATCAACATCTTCAACCAGGATCCGGAGTGCGACCTGGACTACTGCGCCAACGCGGCGCGCGAGATGAAGATCGAGTACGCGCTGAAGAACAATTTCGGCTTCGGCGGCACCAACGGTTCGCTAATCTTCAAGCGCGTTTGAGCGCGCCGCAGCTTCTGCGCTGCGTCTATGCGCGCTTGCCCACTCTGTCAGGTCTCGCTGCGGCGCTTAGGCGCGTGGCGTTGCGCGATCGCCGCGCTCGCGTTGCCGGGGACGGCAGCGATCGCGGGGCTGATCGGTTGGGAGCCACCTGTTTCGATCGGGTCGATGGCGCTCGACGTGGTGGCCGTGTTGCTGACGCCGGCATTGGCCGTGTCGCTGTGGCGTGTGGTGGCGATCGACGTTGCGCGGCCCACGGCCGACGCGTGAGGCTGGCATGATCAACGGGCCAGATGCCGATGCTCCGCTGATCGCGCGCGTCAAGGCCGGTGACGTCAAGGCCTTCGAGATGCTCGTGGTCAAGTACCGGCGTCGCATCGAGCGCCTGATCGGACGCATGGTGCGCGACGTCGACCTGGTGCCCGATATCGCGCAGGAGACCTTCATTCGCGCCTACCGGGCAATCCCGCAGTTTCGCGGCGAGAGTGCGTTCTACACCTGGCTGTACCGGATAGCGGTGAATACTGCGAAGAAGCAGCTGATGGAACTCAAGCGCGACCCGCTGGTGACCGAGTCGGCCCGGGCTTCGCGGGACGAGGACGACGAAAGCGGCTCGCGCGTCGAGAATGAGCTGACCGACGGCGAAACCCCGGAGGCGGTGCTGGCAAGCAAGCAAATTGCGTCGGCAGTGAACTTTGCGATAGAAGCACTGTCCGACGACCTCCGGCAGGCGATCACGCTGCGCGAGATCGAGGGTTTGAGCTACGAAGAGATCGCTGAATTGATGAATTGCCCGATCGGCACCGTGCGTTCGCGGATCTTTCGCGCGCGCGAGGCGATCGCGTTGCGCCTGCGTCCGCTGCTGGACACGCGCGATGGCGAGCGCTGGTAAGTTGGCTAATGTTGATGGAGATGAACATGTCGTCTGATTCGGAACGTGGTGCGGCGGCGCTCGAGCGCCTCTCGGCGCTGGTCGATGGCGAGCTCGATGGCGATGCCACCGCACAGGCCTGCGGCCATTGGCGCGACAGCGGCGAGGTGCGCTCGTCATGGCATGCCTACCACGTGATCGGCGATGTGCTGCGTTCCGACGATCTGGCCTGCGATCCGGCGCGCGACGCCGGTTTTTTGGAGGCTTTTCGCGCGCGCTTAAAGGACGAGCCGGTGGTGTTCGCGCCGCAGCCGCTCGATCGCGACCAACGATTACCCGCACGCCTTGCGAACGGCGCGCGCAGCCGCCGCTGGTCCTGGATGGCGCCTTCGGCCGTGGCGGCGGGCTTTGTCGCCGTGGCGGGTGTCGTAATGCTCACGCGTGGCCCGGGCGCGGGTGTCGATGCGTCTGGCGGCCAGAGCCTGGCGCAAGTCGCCCCGGCGCAGCCGATGACGGCGTCGACGCTGATCGGTCCGATGGAAGGTGCCAGCGAGCCGCAGGCGCTGATCGCCAGCGGCAAGTTGATCCGCGACGCCCGCCTGGACCGCTATCTGGTGGCGCACAAGCAGTTCGCGGGCAGCTCGGCGCTCGGCGTGCCGTCGGGCTTCCTGCGCAACGCGACCGCCATCGAGACCGATCGCTGATGTGGCCGATGACGCGGCGTCCGTTCTCTGCATTGGCCCTGGCCGGCGCTGTCTGCGTGGCCGCACCCGCCGCTTGGGCGCAGGCGAGCGCGGCAGCGGGTGACGGTGTGGCCCAGGCGCGCGAGGTGCGTGCTTGGCTGCTGCGCATCCACGAGGCCGCGAGTCACCGTAACTTTCAGGGCACCTTCGTCGTCAGCGGCGGTGGTTCGGTGTCGAGTGCGCGCATCGCCCACTTCTGCGAGGGGCCGAATCAGTTCGAGCGCAGCGAGTCGCTCGACGGCCAGGCGCGCCACGTCTATCGCCACAACGACGTGGTGACGACGCTGTGGCCGGCCACGCACATCGCGACCATCGAGCAGCGCACGATGCTGGCGGAATTCCCCGCGCTGCTGCAAGCGGGTGACGATCGCATCGCCGAGTTCTACGAGGTGCGCCCGCAAGGTGCCGAGCGCATCGCCGGCTACGAGACCAATGTGCTGATCGTCAAGCCGCGCGACGTCTACCGCTACGGCTACCGCCTGTGGGCCGAGCGCTCCAGCGGCCTGCTGCTGCGTGCCGACGTGATTGGCGAACGCAACGAGGTGCTGGAGACCTCGGCGTTCTCGGATGTCGCAATCGGCGTGAAGCCGCAGCCCGAGTCGGTGCTTGCACCGTTGAAGAAGCTCGACGCCTACCGGGTGTTGCGTCCGGTGCTCACGCCCACCAAGCTGGAGGATGAGGGCTGGGCGCTGCACCAGCCAGCGCCGGGGTTCAGGCTGGTGAGCTGCGTCAAGCGGCCGATGGACAATGCCGCGCCTGGCGATAAGCAAGTCCTGCAGGCCATCTACTCGGATGGCCTGACCTATGTGTCGGTTTTCATCGAGCCTTTTGACGCCCAGCGCCATACTCGGCCGATGCTTGCCAGCGTCGGCCCGACTCAGACGCTGATGCAGCAACAGGGTGACTGGTGGGTGGCCGTGGTCGGCGACGTACCGGCGATGACTTTGCGCACCTTTGCCAAAGGACTGGAGCGTCTGAAAAAATAGGGCAGCGTGCGCTGTCGATTGGCTAGCATGTGTTTCGCGGGGAGCGATCTTGAACATCACACCATTTCGTCTTGACCACTCGGCCACGCGCCGGCGCGTGTGGCTGGGCGCGTTTGCACTCAGCTTCGGGCTGACAGGTGCGCTCGCCGGGGCGCCGGCGGGTGCGCAAGGGCTGCCCGATTTCACCGAACTGGTCGAGAGGGTCGGCCCGGCGGTCGTGGGCATACGCACCACCGAGCGCGCGCGCAGTGCGCGCGGTGGTTCGGAGATTGACGAAGACATGCTGGAGTTCTTTCGACGTTTCGGCTTGCCCATTCCGAATCAACCGAACAAGCCGAACCCGCGCGCACCGCAGCAACCCGCGCCGGACGCCGAACCGCAGACGCACGGCGTCGGCTCGGGCTTTATCCTGAGTGCGGACGGCTACGTGATGACGAACGCTCACGTCGTCGATGGCGCCGATGAAGTGTTCGTCACGCTCACCGATTCGCGCGAACTGAAGGCCGAGATCATCGGCGCCGACAAGCGCTCGGATGTGGCGCTCGTGAAGATCAAGGCGAGCGGCCTGCCGATCGTGCGCATCGGCGATGTGACGCGGCTGAAGGTGGGCGAGTGGGTCGTAGCGATCGGTTCGCCGTTCGGCTTGGAGAACACTGTCACTGCCGGCATTGTCAGCGCGAAGGCGCGCGACACCGGCGATCTGGTCAAGCTGATCCAGACCGACGTGGCGATCAACCCCGGCAACTCAGGCGGGCCGCTGATCAACATGCGTGGCGAGGTTGTTGGCATCAACTCGCAGATCTACAGCCGCTCGGGTGGCTTCATGGGCATCTCGTTTGCGATTCCGATCGACGAAGCGGTGCGCGTATCGGACAGTCTGCGCACGAACGGGCGCGTGATCCGCGGGCGTATCGGCGTGGCCATCGACCAGGTCACGAAGGAAGTCGCCGAATCGATCGGCTTGGGCAAGCCGATGGGCGCGATGGTGCGCAGCGTCGAATCCGGCGGTCCCGCGGATAAGG
>JANYBE010000168.1 GCA_025360945.1 Rhizobacter sp.
TGGGAGGACAAGGGGGTGGGGGCTTTGCAGGTGGTGCGCATCCCGCCTGCACCTTTTTCCGCCAGAGACATCAGCCTGATCAAGACCTTCGCCGATCAGGCCGTGATCGCGATCCAGAACGCGCATCTGTTCAAGCAGGCACGGGAAGCGCGCGTCGCGGCCGAGGCCGCGAACGACGCGAAGAGTTCGTTCCTCGCGACCATGAGCCATGAGATCCGCACGCCGATGAACGCGGTGATCGGCATGAGCGGGCTGCTGCTCGAAACGACGCTCGACGCCGAGCAGCAGGACTACGTGGCGACAATCCGCGACTCGGGCGACGCGCTGCTGGCGATCATCAACGACATTCTCGACTTCTCCAAGATCGAGGCCGGGCGCATGGACATCGAGTCGCACCCGTTCGATCTGCGTGACTGCGTGGAGTCGGCGCTCGACCTCGTCAGCACGCGTGCCACCGAAAAGCACCTGGACACGGCCTACGTGTTCGAGGGCGAGGTGCCCGCGGCGATCAGCGGCGACCTCACAAGGCTGCGCCAGATCATCCTGAACCTGCTGAGCAATGCGGTGAAGTTCACCGAGGCCGGCGAAGTGGTGCTGACGGTCAGCAGCGAAGCGATCGGCTCTGACAAGGTCGCGCTGACCTTCGCGGTGCGCGACACCGGCATCGGCCTGTCGGCGCAAGGTATGGGCCGGCTGTTCCAGTCGTTCTCGCAGGCCGATTCGAGTACCACGCGCAAGTACGGCGGCACCGGCCTGGGCCTGGCGATCAGCAAGCGCCTGGCCGAGCTGATGGGCGGGCGAATGTGGGTCGAGAGCGACGGTGCGGGCAAAGGGTCGACCTTCTTCTTCACCATCGAGGTGCCGACCGCGCACTTGCCGCCGAGCCGGCGCCGCGATTTCGTCGGCGTGCAGGTCGAGCTGAACGCAAAGCGTGTGCTGATCGTCGACGACAACGCGACGAACCGGCGCGTGCTCTCGCTGCAGACCGGCAAATGGGGCATGAGTTCGCGCGACACCGAATCGCCGCTCGAAGCGCTGCGCTGGCTTGAGCAAGGCGAGCACTTCGACCTCGCGATCCTCGACATGCACATGCCCGAGATGGACGGCGTCGACCTGGCGCTGCGCATCCGTGCGAGCCACGCCGCGCTGCCACTGGTGCTGTTCAGCTCGCTGGGCCGGCGCGAAGGCGGCGAGACCGACGCGCTGTTCAACGCCTATCTGGCCAAGCCGATCCGGCAGTCGCATCTGTTCGACACGCTGGCCAATCTGCTGGCGCACGAGTCGGCCCCGAAGCCTGTGGTGGGCAGCGGTACCAAACCGCAAATCGATCCCGCGATGGCCGCGCGTCACCCGCTGCGCATCCTGCTCGCCGAAGACAACGCGGTGAATCAGAAGCTCGCACTGCGCTTGCTGAAGCAGATGGGCTACCGCGCTGACCTGGCTTCCAACGGCATCGAGGCCGTGCAGTCAATACAGCGCCAGCCCTACGATGTGGTGCTGATGGACGTGCAGATGCCCGAACTCGACGGGCTCGACGCGACGCGCCAGATCTGCGCGCTGATGCCCAACGGCGAGCGCCCGCGCATCGTGGCGATGACAGCCAATGCGATGCAGGGCGACCGCGAGATGTGCATCGCCGCGGGCATGGACGACTATCTGACGAAACCAATACGCGTCGATCGCTTGATCGAAGCGCTGAACAGCGTGCCCGCACGCAAGGACCTCTTGACATGAGCGATGCGACCATCGATCTCGCGACCTTCGCGGAACTGCAAGACACCGCGGGGGCCGACTTCGTGCGTGAACTGGTGCAGACCTTTCTCGAAGAGGCACCCACCATGTTGAACGAGCTGCGCGACGCGCTCGCCGCTGGCAATGCCGATGCCTTTCGCCGTGCCGCGCACTCGCTCAAGTCGAACAGCCAGACTTTCGGTGCGCTCGCGCTGGGGGCGATGGCGCGCGATCAGGAGCTCGGCGGCATGGCGGCCGCGCAGCGATCGAACGCGCTCGACGCGCTGGCTCTGGAGTACGCCCGAGTCGCGACGGCCCTGACGGAGCTGAGCCATGGTTGACTTGCGCCACGCACCGGCCCGGCTGCTGGTGGCGGACGACAACAAGGTTAATCGCCTGCTGCTCAGCCGCAGCCTCGAATTGCAGGGCCACCGCGTGAGCTGCGCCGAGAACGGGCTTGTCGCGCTGGAACTGCTGCGACGAGACAGCTTCGACCTGCTGCTGCTCGACATGGAAATGCCCGAGATGGACGGCTTCCAGGTGCTGGAGCAATTGACCGGCGATCCGAAGCTGCGCGATCTCCCGGTGATCGTGACCTCGTCACTCGAAGGCGTGTCCAACATCGTGCGCTGCATCGAACTCGGCGCCGAGGACTACCTGCACAAGCCCGTCAACCCGGTGCTGCTGAAGGCACGCATCGGTGCGAGCCTGGAGAAGAAGCGTCTGCGCGACCAGCAGCAGGCGCTGGTGCGCCGCTTCGCGACCTCGGAGGTGGCGCAGGATCTGCAGCAATCGGGCTTCGAACTCGGCGGCCGCCGGGTGCAGGGCACGGTGATGTTCTCCGACATCCGCGGCTTCACGGCGCTGGTCGAATCGCAGCCGCCCGAAGAGACGATCGAGCTACTCAACACCTACTACACGCTCATGTTCGATGCCATCAGCGGCCACGGCGGCGTGGTCAACCAGATGATCGGTGACGGGCTGATGGCGATCTTCGGCGCCCCGCTGCCGCTGCCCGACCACGGCGCCGCCGCGGTGCGCGCGGCGCTCGACATGATCGAGATGATCGAGCTGCTCAATGCCGACCGCACGGCGGCGGGCAAGGCCGCGATCCGCATCGGTGTGGGCATCGCCACCGGGGAGATGGTGGCGGGCTACACCGGCACGCAGCAGCGCGCGACGTATACCTGCATCGGCGACACGGTGAACCTGGCCGCGCGGCTCGAAGCGCACACCAAGCTCGCGCAGCGCACCATACTGATCGATCCGGCGACGTGTGCCGCGCTCGGCGGCAGCATCGCGGTCGAGCCTCTCGGTGCGGTGTCGTTCAAGGGCAAGGCGGCGCCGGTCGAGGTCTTCTCTGTCGCCGCGTAGGGGGACCGCGGCAGGCGCGACTACGCGGCTGCGGCGAGCGGCGTCATCTCGGAGCCCGGCGCGCCTTCCCCGCAGCGGAAGGCCGACACCGTGCTGGCCAGCACGACCGCCTGGTGCTTCAGACTTTCCGAGGCCGCGGCCGACTGCTCGACGAGTGCGGCGTTTTGTTGCGTCATCCGGTCGAGCTCCATCACCGCAGCGTTGACCTGCTCGATGCCGCCCGATTGCTCTGCCGAGGCCGCGGTGATCTCGCCGATGATGTCGGCAACGCGTTGAACGCTGGCGACGATTTCGTTCATCGTTGTCCCCGCGCCCTGGACCAACAGCGATCCGGACTCCACTGTTGTCACCGACGTTCCGATCAGGACCTTGATCTCCTTGGCGGCATCGGCCGAGCGGTGCGCCAGCGACCGTACCTCCGACGCCACGACCGCGAAGCCGCGGCCCTGCTCGCCGGCGCGTGCCGCTTCGACCGCCGCGTTAAGCGCCAGGATGTTGGTCTGGAACGCGATGCCGTCGATCACGCCGATGATGTCGGCAATCTTCTTCGAGCTGACATTGATCTCATCCATCGTCGACACCATTCGCGTGACGACCTCGCCGCCGCGGCGCGCCACGTCGGAAGCATTCGATGCCAGCTGGCTCGCCTGCGCGGCCGCTTGCGCGCTTTGCCGCACTGCGCCGGTCAGCTCCGTCATCGACGAGGCGGTCTGCTGCAGATTGGACGCGGTTTGCTCGGTCCGTTCGCTGAGGTCCATGTTGCCGGTGGCCACTTCGGAACTCGCGGTCTGAATGCTGTCCGCGGACTCGCGAACCTTGCCAACCAGCGTCCGGAGCTCCTGCTGCATCGCTTGCAGCGCCAGCATCAGCCGGGCAGGCTCGTCCTTTTCACGAACGCTCCATTGCGCGCCGAGATCGCCGGTCGAAATCCGGCTCGCGATCTTGATGGCCTCGTCGAGCGGGCCGCACACCGAACGCAGCGTCAGCCACATCAGCGGCAGGAACAGCGCCAGCGTTGCGCCGACCAACAGCAGGCGCAGCATCGAGGCCATCGTGGCGTCGTCGGCGAGCGTGGTGCGCGTGCCCTCCAGATTGGTCTGCTGTGCTTGGAGCAGGTTGCTTGTGTTCTGCTGCAGCAGTTTCAGTGTGTCCTCGGCCTTGCCGGCGTAAGCCAGCGCCACCGTCGCATCCATCGTCGCCCCCTGGAGTTGCGCCGCGATCGGAGCGATCACCCCCGCGTAGTCGGCGAGCAGCTTGTTCTGCGTCGCCACCATGCCGGCGATCGCGGCAACTCCGGCATTTGCCGCCACCAGCCGCTCACCGATCTTCGCAGCCGTGGCCAGCTCCTGCTTCCAGAGTTTGACCACGTCGTCCACACCGCTCGGGTTCGCCGAAGCCATCGCCATCATCGTCGCCTCGTAGCGGCGCAGATTGCTCAGTGACTCACGCAGATTCCCGACCTCAGTGCTCGCGGCCGTCGCCTCCTGGAACAGGCGTGATGTGGTGTCGTTGCTGGTCTTGCTTGAGGCGAAGCCCCAGAGCCCCAAGCCGATCAGTGACACCGTCACCACCACCATCACCAAGACAAAACGGGAACGGACCGAAATATTGCGCAATGAGAGCATGTGGGTGCCTTCGTCAACTGTCCATCGATCACACCGCCCGCCCTCGGTTGTACCGGAGACGAACGCGCCTGTTCAAACCACGGTATCGGTTGGCGCGAACGGGACTGAAGACTTCCGCGCCGGCGCAGGGCCATTACCCGCAAATCGCTATTGCCAACTCATTTGCATTAAGATGCCGGCATGGAACGCAACACCCGTCAGCGCCAAGCCGTGCTCGATGCGATCGACCGTGCCGGCCGCGCGCTGACGCCGAGCGAAATCCTCGCCCTTGCGCAGGCCTCGGTGGCGAGCCTGAACCTGTCGACGATCTATCGCCACCTCCATGCGTTGCAGGACGACGCCCGCATCACCAAGGTCATGCTTCCGGGTCAGGCCGCACGTTTCGAGGCGGCGTGCGCGGGCGATCATCACGAAGTGGCGCACCACCACCATCACTTCCATTGCAGCGCCTGCGACCGCGTCTATGCGCTACATGCCTGCCCTGGCTCGATGCAGGAGCTCGCTCCCGAAGGTTTCGTCGTGCGGGCGCACGAGATCACGCTGCGCGGCCTGTGCGCGGAGTGCGCAGCGTGAGCGCGATTGCGGCCTTGCCGGCAAGCGGCCTTGCGCTGTTCTTCGTGCTCGGGCTGCGCCACGGCGTCGAGCCCGACCACATCGCCGCGATCGACGGCATG
>JANYBE010000185.1 GCA_025360945.1 Rhizobacter sp.
ACGTCGCGAGCTTAGCGATGCCCGGCGTGGCCAGGTGGTAGTCGAGTCGCCAGCCGACGTTCTTCGCCCAGGCTTGGCCGCGATTGCTCCACCAGGTGTACTGCTCCGGGCGCGGGTTCAGCGTGCGGAACACGTCGACCAGACCGATCTCGTCGAGCAGGTGTGTCATCCAGGCGCGCTCCTCGGGCAGGAAGCCGCTGTTCTTCTGGTTGCCGCGCCAGTTCTTCAGGTCGATCTCCTTGTGCGCGATGTTGATGTCGCCCACCAGGATCAGCTCACGCTCGGCCGCAAGATTCTTGAGGTGCGGGGCCATCAGCCCGAGGAAGCGGAACTTCGCCTGCTGCCGTTCTTCGCCGCTGGAGCCGCTCGGGAAGTAGCAGCTGATGATGCTGAGTCGGCGTGTCGGCGTGTCAAAGCGCGCCTCCACATAGCGCCCCTCGGCATCGAACTCTTCGTTGCCAATGCCGATGACCACCGCCGTCGGCGTCTTGCGGCTGTACATGCCGACGCCCGAGTAGCCCTTCTTGTCGGCGTAGTGGAAATGCCCGATCAGCGGGCCCAGTTTGTCGAAACGGCCGATGACCGTGTCGGCCTGGGCCTTAATCTCCTGCACACCCATACAATCGGCGGCCACGCTGTGCACCCACGCTTCGAAACCCTTGGTGGCGGCCGAGCGGATACCGTTCAGATTCAACGAGACAAGACGGAACACGACAGGATTTCCCGGATGAGCACGAACGCGATCACCGACGCCCTCGCGCAAGACTTTGTGAAGTTTGCGGTCGAGGCCGGCGTGTTGCGCTTCGGTGAGTTCAAGACCAAGGCCGGTCGGCTGTCGCCGTATTTCTTCAACTCGGCCCTGTTCGATGATGGCGCCAAGCTCGCGCGCCTCGCAGAATTCTATGCGCGGCGCTTGCTCGGCGATGGCCTGGGCTTTGACATGCTGTTCGGGCCTGCCTACAAGGGCATCACGCTGGCGGCCGCGTCGGCGGTCGAACTCGCGCGGCTCGGGCGCAACGTGCCGTTCGCCTTCAATCGCAAGGAGGCCAAGGCGCACGGCGAGGGCGGCACGCTGGTAGGTGCGCCCATGCGCGGGCGCGTCGTGATCGTCGACGATGTGATCACTGACGGCGCGTCCAAGCGCGAGTCGGTCGACATGATCCGCGCCGCCGGTGCCGAGCCGGCTGCCGTGCTGATCGCGCTGGATCGCATGGAGCGGGGGGGCAACGACGACAACCTTTCGGCGCACTCGGCCGTTGAAGACTTCGAGCGTGCTTACTGCATGCCCGTGATCGCCATTGCGACACTCAGCGACCTGCTGTGCTATTTGCGATCGAACGCCGATCCGGCATTGGGCGCGCACTACGCGCGAGTCATCGCTTACCGCGAACGCTACGGAGTGTGATGAGGATGAGGGGCTCTACCGCTTGCTTTGCCGCCGCGTTGCTCGCAGCCGGCGTGGCTGTGCCCGCGTGGGCCGAGGCGCCGCCGGCACAGATTTACACCTGCACCAATGCTGCGGGCAAGAAGCTCACGTCCGACCGGCCGATTCCCGAATGCAACGACCGCGATCAGCGCGTGCTCAACCTCGACGGCTCCGTCAAGCGTGTGCAGCCGCCCGTGCCGACGGCCGACGAACGCAGCGAGTCCGAGGCGCGCGAGCACGATGCCGCGGCCGATCGGGCTCGCAAGTTCGAGGCGATCCGGCGCGACCGCAACCTGCTGGCGCGCTTCCCAAACGAAGCGGCGCACCGCAAGGCCCGCGTGGCCGCCCTGGACGATGTGAACAAGGCGGTGCGTGTGTCCGAGGCGCGCCTGACCGCGCTCGCGCTCGAGCGCAAGCCGCTCACGGACGAGGCCGAGTTTTATATCGGCAAGCCCTTGCCGGGCAAGCTTAAGACCCAGCTCGACGCTAACGACGCGTCGGTGGAGGCCCAGCGCGTGCTGGTGCAGAACCAGAAGCTCGAGGTCGTCCGGATCGATGCGCTCTACGACGCCGAGCTGGTGCGGCTCAGGCAGCTGTGGGGTGGCGCGCAGCCGGGGTCGATGGGAATGATCGCGGGCAGCGCGTCGGCGCCACCGCCGAAAAAGTAGCTCAACCCAGCTTCTTCTTCAGAAGCTCGTTGACCTGGGTCGGGTTGCCCTTGCCCCGGGTCGCCTTCATGGCCTGACCGACGAGCGCGTTGAACGCCTTGTCCTTGCCGGCGCGGTATTCCTCGACCGATTTCGCGTTCGCGGCGAGCACTTCGTCGATGATGCGTTCGAGTTCACCCGAATCGCTCATTTGCTTCAGGCCCTTGGCCTCGATGACCGCGTCCACGTCGCTGCCCTCGCCCGTCCACAGCGCGTCGAAGACCTGCTTCGCACCGTTGTTCGAGATCGTGCCGTCGGCGACACGCGCGACCATGGCGGCGAGCGCGGCGGCGCGCACCGGGCTGGCATCGAGCTCGATCGCCTGCATGTTCAGGCGCCGCGCGAGCTCACCCATCAGCCAGTTCGCGACCAGCTTCGGTTGGCCGCTGATCCGGGCCGCTTCTTCGAAATAGGTGGCAAAGGCCTTGCTCTGCGTCATCGCGGCCGCGTCGTACGCGGGCAATCCGTAGTCGGCCTGAAAGCGTGCGGCCATCGACCGCGGCAGTTCGGGCATTTGGGCGCGGACGTCCTCAATCCACGCCGTCGCAATGACCAGCGGGGGCAGGTCGGGGTCGGGGAAGTAGCGGTAGTCGTGCGCGTCTTCCTTGCTGCGCATTGCTCGCGTTTCACCGGTGTCGGGGTCGAACAGCACGGTGGCCTGCTGCACCGTGCCGCCGTCTTCGAGGAGGTCGATCTGCCACTGCACCTCGAAATCGATCGCCTGCTGCATGAACTTGAAGCTGTTCAGGTTCTTGATCTCGCGCCGCGTGCCGAACGGCGCGCCGGGGCGGCGCACCGAGACGTTGGCGTCGCAGCGGAACGAGCCCTCCTGCATGTTGCCGTCACAGATGCCGATCCAGGTCACGATCTGGTGCAGCGCCTTTGCGTATTCGACCGCCTCGCGGCTGCTGCGCATGTCAGGTTCGGTGACGATCTCGAGCAGCGGCGTGCCGGCGCGGTTCAGGTCGATACCGCTCTGGCCCTGGTAGTCCTCGTGCAGCGACTTGCCGGCATCTTCCTCGAGGTGCGCGCGCGTCAGGTTCACGCTGTGCTTCTCGTTGCCGACGAAGAACTCGACCGTACCGCCCTGCACCACCGGCGTCTCGTACTGGCTGATCTGGTAGCCCTTGGGCAGGTCCGGGTAAAAGTAGTTCTTGCGCGCGAAGATCGACAGCGGGGCGACCTTCGCGCCCACCGCGAGGCCGAAGCGAATCGCCCGCTCGACCGCGCCGCGGTTCATGACCGGCAGCGTGCCGGGCAACGCCAGATCGACTGGCGAGGCCTGCGTGTTCGGCGCCGCGCCGAAGTGCGTAGCCGAACCGCTGAAGATCTTGCTGTGCGTGGAAAGTTGCGCGTGCGTTTCGATGCCGATGACGACCTCGAAGCCGCGAATCAATGCGGGTTTGCTCATGTCGTTCAGTAGCCTGCTGGTGCGCGCGTGTGCCAGTCTGTGGCCTGCTGGAATGCGTGCGCTGCATGCAGCAGCGTGCCTTCTTGGAAGTAGTTGCCGATCAGCTGCAGACCGACCGGCATTGAGGCCTCGCCGAAGCCCGCGGGCAGGCTCATGCCGGGCAAGCCCGCCAGGCTCGCGGGCAGCGTGAAGATGTCGGCAAGGTAGCTCGCGACGGGATCGTCGCCGTGGCCACCGAGTTGCCAGGCGACCGTAGGCGCGACCGGCCCGGCGATCACGTCGCATTGCGTGAAGCAGGCCTGGAAGTCGTCGGCGATCATGCGGCGCAGCTTCTGCGCCTGCAAGTAGTAGGCGTCGTAGTAGCCGTGGCTCAGCACATAGGTGCCGATCATGATGCGGCGCTTGACCTCGGCACCGAAGCCTTCGCTGCGGCTCTTCTTGTACATGTCTTCGAGGTTGCCGTAGTGCGCGGCGCGGTGACCGTAGCGTACGCCGTCAAAGCGGCTCAGGTTCGAGCTGGCCTCGGCCGGCGCGATGATGTAGTACACGGGGATCGACAACTCGGTGCGTGGCAGGCTCACATCGACCAGCGTGGCGCCCAACGTTTCCAGTTCACGCAGCGCGGCGCGCACGGCGGCGTTCACATCAGCGGCGAGCGCTGCAGGGAAAAATTCCTTCGGCAGGCCGACACGCAGGCCTTCGAGCGGGCGGGCCGCGCTCGCGCCAATGCGCGTCACCCGCATCTGAGCCGCGTAGTCTTGCGGCGGGCGCTGTGCGCTGGTCGAATCACGCTCGTCGAAGCCGCTCATCGCGGAGAGCAGCAGCGCGCAGTCGGCCGCGGAACGGGCCAGCGGGCCGGCCTGATCCAGGCTCGACGCGAAGGCGATCATCCCGTAGCGCGAGCACACGCCGTAGGTGGGTTTGATGCCGGTGATGCCGGAAAAACTCGCCGGCTGGCGGATCGAGCCGCCGGTGTCGGTGCCGGTGGCCGCGGGCACGAGGCGCGCCGCCACCGCCGCCGCCGAGCCGCCCGAGGAGCCGCCCGGCACCCGTGTCGCATCCCACGGATTCTTGACCGCGGTGTAGGCCGAGTTCTCGTTGCCCGAGCCCATCGCGAACTCGTCGCAGTTGAGCTTGGCGAGGGTCACCGTGCCGGCCTCGGCCAGGCGCTGCACCACGGTTGCGTCGAACGGGCTGCGGTAGCCGGCCAG
>JANYBE010000192.1 GCA_025360945.1 Rhizobacter sp.
CGAGTGCACAGCAGGCAGCCCCCGGCGCTGCGTCCAAGAATGTGCGTGTCATCCAGCTCGAGCGTGTTGTCGTCACCGGCAAGCGCCTGCACGCCGACACGCACTGAGAAAGTCGCCGTCTGCAGCCGACATGTGCCGGCCCGATCCTGGTCATGCGCCTGATGCCTACCGGACTCCGGGTGTCAGGCGTTTTTTTTTGGCGCTGCTACTCTACGCACCGGCATGACCACATCACCCCCACCGACGATCGGTGTCGACCTCGGCGGCACCAAGATCGAAGCCATCGTGTTGGACGCCGATGGCCACAGCCGCTGGCGCCAGCGCGTGCCCACACCCACGGGCGACTACAGCGCGACGCTGCAGACGGTGGCCGCGCTCGTGCAGCGCGCCGAGGCTGATCTTGGCCTGGGTACCTGCAGCGTAGGTGTCGGCACGCCGGGCACCGCGACAAACGCCGGTCTGATAAAAAACGCGAACTCGACCTGCCTGAACGGCCAGCCGCTGCAACGCGATCTTGCCACCCTGCTGGCGCGCCCGGTGCGGATCGCGAACGACGCCAATTGCCTCGCGCTGTCCGAAGCAACCGATGGTTCTGCCGCGGGCGCAGAGGTGGTGTTCGCGGTCATCCTCGGCACGGGTGTTGGCGCCGGCGTGGTCGTGAACGGGCAACTGCTCAGCGGCCCGAACGGCCTCGCCGGCGAATGGGGCCACAACCCGCTTCCGTGGGCCACTGCAGGCGAGTTGCCCGGGCCTGCCTGTTTCTGCGGCCAGTGCGGTTGCATCGAGACCTGGTTGAGCGGGCCGGGCCTGGCGCGCGAGCACGCGACGCACACCGGCGACGCGTCGTTGACCGCGCAGCAAATCGGCATGCGCGCCGCGCAAGGCGACGCCGCCTGCGAGGCCTCGTTGCAGCGCTTTGAAACCCGACTGGCGCGCAGCCTCGCACACGTGATCAACCTGCTCGACCCGCACGTGATCGTGCTCGGCGGTGGGCTCTCGGGCCTGGACCGCCTTCTTGTCAACGTGCCGCCCCTGTGGGGCGACTTCGTGTTCAGCGGCGGGCTCAAGGATCCGGTACGCACGGCACTAAAACGCAGCCTGCACGGCGACTCGTCCGGTGTGCGCGGTGCGGCCTGGTTGTGGCGCCACGCGTAACCCGCACGCAGCGTTCATCCGCCCATTTCGCACTTCAAGCGCGTCGCGCCGCAGCCCATCGCATCGCGCTGTCGCTGCGGCGATGCCGCTCCTAAAGTTCACTCCATCGCGAACCGATGTTCGCGCCGACCAACCCCAAGGAGTACTTCATGACCGACCGATTCTTCCTCGCAACGCTGACCTTGAGCATGCTGGTAGTCGGGTCGATGAGCATCGTCTCCGCGCTGGTCGACGGCGTACGGCGCGAGCCGGCCCCCGTGGTGCAACTCGAGACCGTCGTGATCACGGCCAAGCGCCTCGCCCCATCGGCCGACGTCGTCGCCAGCGAACACGTCGAGCCTGCGGCCCCACGTGCGCAGTGACGGCATCAGCCTTAAACGCCGGCCCGCACAAGTCGCGCCGACAAGGCCTGTGTCAGCGTTTCGTTACAGTCCTTCAGGTGCGCGCGCGCATCGGCACTCAGCGTTGAGCGGCCCTCGGACTTCTTGATGCGTACGAGCAGGTCGCTCGCCTCGGCGCGCACCAGACCACGCGCATCTGCACGTCCGCCGGTGGCCGGACGCAGCAACAGCGACGCGAGGCGGTTCAGGTGCTCGCGCTGCAACTCGCGGCGCGCCGCAGGAATGTCGCTTCCGCCACGCAACTCGCTCCAGATATCGCGGTCCAGCCGCGTGTAAAGCTCCGAGAGCTGGAACGACTCGCTGCCGCGCGCCGCACCCTGGTTGTCGAGAATGCGCATTGCGACTGCATCGCTCATCAGATGGTTCAGCAAAGCGCGCTGCACCGCGAGCACGCGCTGCGGCGGCGAGAACTCGGTCGAGACCGAGGACGAGCCGAATTCGAGCGACTCGCCGCGCTCCTGGAAGTCCGGCGCGAGACGACGCTGCAACGCCGGGCTGACGATGAAGCTGTCGGCCGCTAGCAGGCCGCGCGAGATCACGTCGAGCGCGTCGCGCTGATCTGCGGCCGACACCGGTTGCAGCGGATCGCGGCCGCTGCCGGGGTGATCGCGCAGCGTGCGCACGCCACCGATCTGGCGTGCCAGCACGCCCACCGAGCGGGCCACGTCGTTGATCGCAAAGTTGAGCGAGCGACGCAACACCGCGTAGTCCTGGTCTGGCGGCAGCGTGCGCGATTCCTGGCGCTTGAACAGATCTCGTGCGATCGCGAAACGCTTGCGCACGAACGCGGCTTGGTCGCTGCCCAGGTCGAAGTGCAGGGCCTCGGGATCGATGCCGAGGAAGTTGTCTTCGTCGGTGCCGAAGGCGAGCTCGGGCTCGCCGCTGCGCGCGGCGATCCTTTCTAGCGCGGCCTTCTCGTCGGCCGGCGCGATCGGCCTGTAGGCGTACTCAATGGCCCAGTAGTCGTAGCTGCCCAGGGTGGTCTGGAACGGCGCTACAAGCCGCCCGCCAGGGCCGGCCAAGTTGATCGGCGCGTACTCCATCACCGAACCGGTCAGCGCGTGCGTGCGAGTGAACTCTGGGTCGTTGAGCTGCTGCTCGCTGAACACGCGCGAGGCACGGAAGTTGTGGCGCAGCCCGAGCGTGTGACCGACCTCGTGCATGGTCGTGTCTTTCAAGTAGTCGAGCACGAACGCTTCAGCCTCGGGGCCAGACGGGTCGATGTCGCCGCGCGCGGCGAGCACATCGAGCGCGTAGCCGAGCTGTTCGGCACCCATGTCGGCGACCTCGCACAGGCGGGCGTCGAAGCGGCGCCCATCGGCCTGCGCGTTCGGTGCTGTACCAATCTGCATCAGCCTGCCCCAGTCGGTCGCGTTGGTGTTCAGGATCTGCGAGCGCGCCGCGCGCAAATTTCGCGACGACAAGCTTTCGATGCCGATGTTGGCGGCAAGTATCTCGCCGCTGCGCGGGTCGACGTGACTCGGCCCGATCGCGCCGAACGAGGGCGAGTTGTCGGTCATCCAGCGCACCGAGGCGCCGCCGTCCAGCGTGTCGATCGCGTTGTCGTCGTCGGGCTGGACCTTGACCTGGATCGCATCCTTGAAGCCGATCTTCTCGAAGGCCTTGTTCCACTCCAGGATGCCGGCAGTGATCGCGCCGCGGTACTTGACCGGAATGGTCCGGTCGAGCACGTAGACGATCGGCTTGATCGGCTCGGACAGCGCCGCAGCTGCGTCCTTCTTCTCGAGCCGCCAGCGATTGACGTTTCGCACCGCCGGTGTGCGCGCAAGGTCGTCGCTGAAGTCGAAGCGGGTCGCGGTGAAGTAGCCGATGCGCGCATCCGCGGGCCGGCCGGCCATCGGCGCTTCGGGCAAGGGCGCGAGCGTGTAGTGCATGGTCACGAACAGGCTGCGCGGGTCGGGCAATGTGCGCGGCACCGTGGGCACCGGAGCGCCCGGCGGCGTGCCCGGTTGCGGCACCGCGATCGAGCCGGTCGCGAAGTGCGCCAGCACCTGTAGCGACACCGCCTCGGGTGTGGCGTGGATGGTCGTGATCGCCGAGTTGCGCCCGTCGAAGGCGTAGCCCTGGCGATAGCTGCGTTGCAGCCGCATGCCGACGCCCAGCATGTCGTTGACGAACAGCGCTCCGGCATCCATCAGCACCGATTTGCGCTCCGGCTGCGGCGCGCTCGCCACCGGCGTGCTCGCCAGAAGGCTGGGCGAGAACGAGGCCGCGACCGAGCGGCCTTCCGGTGTGCCGGCCTTGGCCGTGTACTCGGTGTTGAGCGCGATCATCTGCACCTGGTTGTGGACACGGCGGAATTCGATCACGCGTTCGTCGTCCATAAGGCCGCCGAAGACACCGGCCTCGCCGATGCCCGTGGCGAGCTTGGGCGAGAGGAAGAAGGGCTTGTCGAAGTCCTCCGGCCGCAGTTCGAGCCAGACCTTCTCGTCCTTTTGGTAAAGGGTGACGAGACCGTCGATCTTCTTGGCGTCCTTGATCACGGTCGCGAACGGCGCCGGACTACCGGGCGGCGCGACCGCCGGCTGCGGCGTGCCGGGCGGCACGCCCGAGGCCGCCGGCGCGACGGGTGCGACCGCGACCGGCCGTGCACCGCCATTCGCCGACGCTGCCGCAGCGGGCGGGCTCGCCGCCGGTGTCAGCGATGCGCAACCACCGAGCCAGAGTAGCATGGTCGGGAGCGCAAAGCGCCGCAGCGCTGATGGGATGGGAGCAAGGGCGGGAAGGCTTCGTGTCATGAGGGGTGCACCGGGATGAAATGAGCGGCAGGCAGGGTGTGCGCATGCCGCCAGGTCAGAGCATGTGTCGTCGGGATGAGTTCAACACACGGCCCACTATTTTGCCTACTGCGACGTGCTTCATTTCAGGGCCTTGAAGCGCAGACGGTGCGGCCGCGCACCCTCTTCGCCTAGGCGGCGCTTCTTGTCGGCCTCGTACTCTTGGTAGTTGCCATCGAAGAAGACCCATTTCGAGTCGCCCTCGCAGGCCAGGATGTGCGTGGCGATGCGGTCCAGGAACCAGCGGTCGTGGCTAATCACCATTACGCTGCCGGCGAACTCGAGCAGCGCGTCTTCGAGGGCGCGCAGGGTTTCCACGTCGAGGTCGTTCGACGGCTCGTCAAGCATCAGCACGTTGCCCCCCTGCGCAAGCGTCTTGGCCAGGTGCAGCCGGCCGCGTTCGCCGCCCGAGAGGCTGCCGACCAGCTTTTGCTGGTCGTTGCCCTTGAAATTGAAGCGGCCAATGTAGGCGCGCGACGGCATCACGAACTTGCCGACGACGATATTGTCTAGGCCGCCGGAGACGTCCTGCCACACCGTCTTGTCGTCCTCGAGCGATTCGCGGCTCTGTTCGACGAATGCCATGCGCGCGGTTGGGCCGATCTTGACGTTGCCGACGGTCGGCTTTTCCTTGCCGGCGATCATCCGGAACAGCGTCGACTTCCCGGCACCGTTCGGGCCGATGATGCCGACGATCGCGCCGGCCGGCACCTTGAAGCTGAGGTCGTCGATGAGCAGGCGGTCGCCGAAGCTCTTGCTGACGTTGGTGAACTCGATCACCTCGTGGCCGAGGCGGTCTGCGACGGGGATG
>JANYBE010000193.1 GCA_025360945.1 Rhizobacter sp.
CTCGATCAGGATCGGGTCGACCATCAGCACCGGCAGGCGTTGCGCCACATAGGTATGGATCGCGACATTGCGCCGGCGCAGCTCGATGCCTGCGAGCTCGACTGCATCCTCGACGATGCTGTGCGCCTGCGACGCGACGCGTTGGGGCTCGCTGCGTTTCACGAAGGCGCGAATGCGATGGATGATCTGGCCGGCGCGCTGGGCTTGACGCGAGGTCTTCTCCAGCGCCGCGATCAGGTCTTCCTTGGTGATCGCGTTGTTGTTGACGCGCGTGATAATGCCGTTGCAGTAGTTGGTTATCGCGGTCAGCGGCTGGTTCAGTTCGTGGGCGACCGACGAGGCCATCTCGCCCATCGTCACCAATCGGCTCGTGACCTGCGCCTTCTCGGCTTGGCTCGCCGCCAGCGTCTCGGCGCTGCGGCGTGCGGTGATGTCGGTTGCAATAAGCATCTGCGCCAGGCGGCCGTCGGTCCACTGCAGGTAGCGCGCGCGCACGTCGAACCACTTTTGCAGCGGCTCGATGAAGACCTCGCGCGAGTCGGAGCCGGCCTCGGTCAGCTCTTGCGTCGGCAGGCCTCCGAAGTTGTCGACCGAGTCGTCCATCTCGGCCAAGAACGGGATGCCGGCCTCGGCGCCGGCGAGCAACGCGTGACCCAGCGATTCGGCGCCGAACCAGAGGCGGTACGAGCGATTCGCGAATAGCAGCTCGCCCTGTTGCACCGACAGCACCGACACGGCTGCGTCGAGTCCTTCGAGCACGGTCGTGAAGCGCTCGTGCGAGGCCGAAAGCTGATCGCGGATGCGCTTGGCCTCGGTGATGTTGGTCATCGAGGTCATCCAGCCGGTCTGCACGCCCTTCGGGTCGATCAGCGGCGAAACATACATTCGCGAATCGAACAGCGAACCGTCCTTGCGCATTACGCGCACCTCGATGCCCCCGGCCGGGCTGCGGCCTTGTAGTTCCTGTTGCAACAAACGTCCGTTTTCTTCGAGCCGATCGGGTGGCCAATACGGCAGCGGCGGTGTGCGGCCGACGAGTTCGGCTTCGGAGAAACCGGTCATCGCGCTGAATGCCGGGTTCACGTAGGTGATGCGGCCCAGCATGTCCATCGCACGCATGCCCGTGAGCATGGAGTTTTCCATCGCGCGGCGGAAGTTCGTCTCCGACACGAGCGCGCTCTGCATCTGCACGCGCCGGCGCATGTGGCGCCAGGTGCCGAGCAGCATCCACACCGTCAACACGGACAGCGCTGCCACCATCCAGAACAGCGTGTTGCCGATCAGGCCGATCGACGTGCGGTAGCCCTGGCCGCGCAGGAACAGGCCGTTGTCGGCTGGGGCGACCGGCATTTGGTAGACGATTGACGGGCGCGCGGCCTTCGTGCCCGGCATGGTCGCGACCGTGCTCGCGAGCACGTGGTCGTTCGCATCGAGCAGCGTTATCGCGTGACGGGCCGAGACTTCGCGGGGCACATGGCGGCGCATCAGACCCTCGATCGAGTATTCGGCGATCAGCACGCCGGCAAACGCGCTGCGCTCGAGGAGCGGCACCTGCACTTGCAGGACCGGATTGCCGAACGCGTCTATGAAGGGTGTGGAATAGACCGGCGCGCGCTGCGTGCGCGCGGCGACGAAGGCGGCTTCGGCGGCCGAGTCCTTGCCCTCGATCGGCAACGACGCCGGCGTGTCGTCGCCGCTGACACCGGCATCGGGTGGAAAGCTCGTCGCCGAGTAGCTCGCGCGGGGCGCCCGCGCGGCGTTGATCCACACGAGGTTGGTGATCTCGGGGCGCTCGCGCGTGAAGCCCGCAGCTTGTTGCAGGAACTGGTCGCGGTCTATCGTGCGCGTGACGATCTCGCGCGCGATGCGCACGAGCTGCTCCTGGTTCTCGATCAGTCGCAGGCGGATCTGCTGCTGCGCGACTTCGCTGTCGCGCTTGACCGACTCCTGTTCACGCTCGAATTCCTCATTGCGCAAGTACCAAAACGCCAAGATGATGGCCGCGAGGAAGAGCATGACCGAGACCAGCGGGCCGAGTGTGGCGAAGCGATCCTGGCGCGCCGCGGACTGGCGCCGCCACCAGCGGCCGAACAGCCTCTCGGGCCAGGTGCGGGAGGGGCGGGGAGGCGCCGTGGCCTCGTTGGCAGATTGCATGTGCGGATTATCAAGGCTGCGGCGCAATGGTCTCGATCGCGCGGCAAACGGACGGTGGAGCAACGCATGGATGGATCAAATATTCACAATATGAAATCAACTCGCACGATTTGGAATTTCCAAAGTCTTGTGCGACACTCCTGCTTGGCCCACAAATTCACCACTGGAGACAAGCATGTCAGCACAGCCTGATCCGTTCCTCGGCGCCGCGGCTAATGATGCCGATTCGCAGGAAACCCGGGAGTGGCTGGACGCGCTCTCCGCCGTGATCGGCGCCGAAGGTAGGGAGCGCGCGCACTTCCTGCTCGAGACCTTGATCGACCACGCGCGCCAGGCCGGCATCGACGTGCCGTTCTCGGCCACGACGGCCTATGTCAATACGATCCCGATCGATCAGGAAGAGCGCACGCCGGGCAATGTTGAGATCGAAGAACGCCTGCGCACTTACATGCGCTGGAACGCCATGGCGATGGTCGTGAAGGCGAACCGCCTGCACCCGGACGACGGCGGCGACCTCGGTGGCCACATCTCTAGTTTCGCGTCGCTCGCGACGATGTTCGGCACCGGCTTCAACCACTTCTGGCATGCCGAGAGCGAAGGCCACGGCGGCGACCTGCTGTACATCCAGGGCCACTCGGCGCCCGGCATCTATGCGCGCGCCTTCATGGAAGGCCGGATTTCGGAAGAGCAGTTGCTGAACTTCCGTCAGGAGGTCAACGGCAAGGGCATCTCGAGCTACCCGCACCCGAAGTTGATGCCCGAGTTCTGGCAGTTCCCCACCGTGTCGATGGGTCTGGGTCCGCTCATGGCGATCTACCAGGCGCGCTTCCTGAAGTACCTGCACGCGCGCGGCATCGCCGACACCAGCAACCGCAAGGTCTGGGTGTTCTGCGGCGACGGCGAGATGGACGAACCCGAATCGCTGGGCGCGATCGGCTTGGCCGCGCGCGAGAAGCTGGACAACCTGATCTTCGTCATCAACTGCAATCTGCAGCGCCTGGACGGCCCGGTGCGCGGCAACGGCAAGATCATCCAGGAGCTCGAGGGCGAGTTCCGTGGCTCGGGCTGGAACGTCATCAAGCTGCTCTGGGGCAGCTACTGGGACCCGCTGCTGGCGCGCGACAAGGACGAGATCCTGCGCAAGGTGATGATGGAAACGGTGGACGGCGACTACCAGGCCTTCAAGGCTAACGACGGCGCGTTCGTGCGCAAGAACTTTTTCGGCCGCCACCCCAAGCTGCTCGAAATGGTCGCGAAGATGAGCGACGACGACATCTGGCGGCTGAACCGCGGCGGCCACGATCCGCAGAAGGTCTACGCAGCGTTCCACCGCGCCGCGAACCACAAGGACCAGCCGACCGTGCTGCTGATCAAGACGGTCAAGGGCTTCGGCATGGGCAAGAGCGGCGAAGGCAAGAACACCGCGCACCAGACCAAGAAGTTGATCGACGAGGACGTGAGGATCTTCCGCGATCGCTTCAACATCCCGATCTCAGACGACAAGCTTGCCGACATTCCGTTCCTGAAACCGGCCGACGACACGCCGGAGATGAAGTACCTGCACGAGCGCCGTGAGGCGCTGGGCGGCTACCTGCCGCATCGGCGCACCAAAGCCGACGAGAAGCTGGTTGTGCCGCCGCTCGACACCTTCAAGGCGGTGCTCGACGCGACCGCCGAAGGCCGCGAGATCTCGACCACACAGGCCTTCGTGCGCTTCCTGACGCAGCTGCTGCGCGACAAGGACATCGGCCCCCGCGCGGTGCCCATCCTCGTCGACGAGGCGCGCACCTTCGGCATGGAAGGCCTGTTCCGCCAGATCGGCATCTACAACCCCGCGGGCCAGAACTACACGCCGGTAGACAAGGACCAGGTGATGTACTACCGAGAGGACAAGGCCGGCCAAGTGCTGCAGGAAGGCATCAACGAACCTGGCGGCATGAGCAGCTGGATCGCGGCGGCAACGAGCTACTCGACCAACAACCGCATCATGGTGCCGTTCTTCGTGTACTACTCAATGTTCGGCTTTCAGCGCGTCGGCGATCTCGCGTGGGCGGCAGGCGACATGCAGGCCAGAGGTTTTCTGCTCGGCGGCACCTCGGGCCGCACGACGCTGAACGGCGAAGGCCTGCAACACGAAGACGGCCACAGCCACATCCTTGCGGGCACGATCCCGAACTGCGTCAGCTATGACCCGACCTTCGCGCACGAGGTCGGCGTGATCCTGCACCATGGCCTCAAGCGCATGGTCGAGAACCAGGACAATGTCTACTTCTATCTGACGCTGCTCAACGAGAACTACCCGCAGCCCGGCCTCAAGCCCGGCACCGAAGAGCAGATCATCAAGGGTATGTATTTGCTCGAAGAGGGCGCGAAGAAGACCCCGCGCGTCAACCTGCTCGGCAGCGGCACGATCCTGCGCGAGTCGCAGTTCGCGAAGGAATTGCTCGAGAAGGACTGGGGCATTGGCGCGAACGTGTGGAGCTGCCCGAGCTTCAACCAGCTCGCGCGCGACGGTCAGGACGCCGACCGCTGGAACCTGCTGCACCCGACCGACAAGAAGCAGCGCGTGCCCTTCGTCACCGAGCAGCTCGACAAGTTCGCCGGCCCGGTGATCGCGTCGACCGACTACATGAAGAACTACGCCGAGCAGATCCGCGCGTTCGTGCCCAAGGGCCGAACCTACCGCGTGCTCGGCACCGACGGCTTCGGTCGCAGCGACTTCCGCAGCAAGCTGCGCGAGCACTTCGAGGTGAACCGTCACTACATCGTCGTCGCCGCACTAAAGGCGCTCGCCGATGAAGGCACGGTGCCCATGACCAAGGTTGCCGACGCGATCAAGAAGTACGGCATCAATGCCGACAAGGTC